>JAIRLR010000020.1 GCA_031259195.1 Streptococcaceae bacterium
TATGGATTATGTCTGGCCCGGCGGTGGCGGTGGCGGTGCTACAACCAAAGCACCATTTAAGAAATTAAGATATTGCATAACAGATTCTGGATCATTAGGATCTATTATCAAATTCAATACGGTAAATCCGGCATCTGCATTTGCTAACATTGCCAAATCATTTAAAACATTGTTTTCATTATATGCATTTACTAACCTCCCATTTCTTTTCGCAGTCTCATATGCATCCTTTATTTTATTCATAAAAACCTTGTTTTTTTGAAAAGTTAAGAAGTCAGCAATCATATCTGTAGTTACTTCTCCAGCATCATCTATTGGGGTCACCCCATCAGCTTTCATATACACCTTACCAGTGGCATTCATGCTATTTGCTACTATAATTCGAGCTATCCCTTTCCTAGCAAGTGAGTTCCATCCCATTGGGAGATTCTGCATTATTGATCTAAAATCAGGATCACTAATTAATTTGTTATATTTATTTGCTAAATCTTCCTCCTCTTGAGGAATAATTATGTCTCTTCCCTGAAAAGAAATTACCACTCTACCTGATGGCAGAACATTACCTCTGTCAGTATCTTGGCTTAATTGAATTAAATAATCAAAATATTGAACAAGTATTCTCCAATTTAAGTTAATAGGTGCCCTAGTTCCTTGTAGTACGTCTTGAAAAAATCTTCTATCAGAACCCGTTTTGATATATCTATATATAGCAATCGCTGTTCCTTCATTTAAATAATTAGGAAGCGGCGTTGTTGATGTTATTCCATCCGGTAAAAGGTTTTTAACTAGCACATATTTAGTTTCAGCATCAACCTTTGCTGCAATTTCATCAACAGACATTCCTGAGGCTGCTAGTCTCGCGTTTGCAATTCTCGTTTTCCAAGCTTTATAAGAAAGAAAACGATAAACATCTTCTTCTGTTGTCCTTATTTTACTTTTTGGCATACCGATTCTAAATAAAAACTCAAGATATTCTGAATCTTCTGATATTCTTCCGTGAAATTTCAGGAGCTCTTGGGTATGCAAGTTAGCGCCCCGACTTAAAGTTACAGCGGTATTACTATCCGCTTTTTTAGCTTCAGCATTTAATTGATTAAATTCATCCACAGAAAGATTAGCAGTAGCTTCTTTGATCGCATTCCTAGGATTCGAATATGAATCAGATAATTTTCTAAAAATATTTTCCACTTCATTTTCATTTGCGCCTGCTGCATTAGAAGTATCAGTTCTAGCACTATTTAACGTAAGAATTTTACGCTCATTTTGCAATAAAACATAAGACGCCGCGTTTTCTAAAGCATTAATTAAAGAATTAACATCAGTTTTGTTAGAAAATGCAATAGATGGTGCATCATTATGTGAAAGTTGCTGTCTATATTCTTCGTAAAGTGCTTCCTTAAACTTGAAAATTCCTGTTTTATATTCTGTTAAGTTAACATTAGAACTTGTTGAGTCAAGACTATTAACAAATTTATCTTTAATTTCTTGAAACAAAGATGAAGCATAAGAAGTTTTGATAAAATTATCTGGTAATTTATCTATTGGTAGCTTTAAGATTTTCATTACGTTATATGTCGGAATATTATAAGGTTCTTTTGAATAAAGACCTCTTACCTTATCATCGCTATTCTTAGCATCAAAAAATTCTTTCTGTGAACGAAATTGTTCTTTAGCTCTAGCAATAATTTGTTCAAGATTAAGATTGGGCTCATTTGCGCTCCATTTTTCCATGTCAAACATAACAGCATTCAGCTCAACTAATGGAACTAGTTCTTTTAATTGATCCAAACTAAGAGTTTCCCTTAAGAATAACGCTTTGAAATGAGAGAAAGCATTAATTTTACCCATAATTTGTTGATGTAAGTCATTATATACTTTTTGTTGTTTTATCCTTTCTCCTTCTTGTATACAAGTTAATAATATTTGTTGTAATCTAAATGCTTCTGGTGGAGTTAAAAGTGAAAAAAGACTGTCAAAAGTTAAATTAGAAGAAGATTGCCATTGAAATATTGCTATTTTCAAATCGTTTAGACCTTCCATATAACTTTCGCCACCAGATAAAGTCGCAGAATTCAAACCTTTTATAGAATTTATAAACGTCCAAATATCAAGGATTTTCTGTACAGCAGAGACATCCTGTGAAAGTGCTGTTTTATCAGTCCTATTTAAAGATGACAACCAACCTTGTAAAAAGGCCGTTAATTCTGATAAATCTTCCGTTTCTTGTTGTGAATAATCTGAACCTAAATTATTCAAGACAGATATAGCATTCATTAATGCTGCTTTAATATCTGGATTTGTAGATATAAAAGGGTTTATCTGATCTCTAACTTCTGTTGGAAATTGTGCAAAAAAATCACTAGCAGTTTTTAATTTTTCCCTATCTCTTGTAGTAAACTCAATACCATCTACGTCAAATACTGATACTTTTGTAACAAATTCATCATCTTTGATCACATCTACTCTAAATGGAGTTAATTCTCCCTTTAAAGCTTTATTTTGTATAGTTAAAGATTTAAGTTCTTGCTGTATTTCTTCATTAGCAGAATCAACTGTCGCTTTAAGTTTTTGTAATTCAGCTTCAGATTTTTCAAGTTCAGATTTTAATCTAGCTAGTTCAGCTTTGTCTGATTGGTATTTTGCCATTTCAGCTTGATATGCTTTTTCTTCTTTTTCTAATTTTGCTTTCAGTTCATCTCGTTCTTGTATTTGTTGTTTTAATTTAGACTGAAGCTGTCTTTGTCTTGATTTTAGATCTTCAAGTCTTTGAGGATCTGTTTCAATCTCTAGTTCTTTTTCTATGTCTGAAATTAATTGCTCAGTAACTTGAATTCTTTCATCTTTTTCTTTTAATTCTTCTTTGTGAAGTTCGATTTTACCGTTTAATTCATCAAGTCTTACTTGATGGAAATTAAGCACCTTTTCACGTGCGGCGATCATTTCTTTTTGAGTGCCGACTGTTTCGTTTAGTGCTCGTATTTCAGCGTCGCGTTTTGCTTGTTCTTTTAATAACGCGTCAGCTTTGGCTTGGATTTCTTTTAGCTGTTTGGCTTTTTCTAAGTTTTCTAGTGATGGCAGTTCTACGAGCTCAACAACTTTTTCGACAACAGGTGTTACAGTTTCATTCCCTTCATTTGCGCTTACTTGTTGTGTACTTGTTGATTCTCCATCCACTGGAGAAGGTAGAGTTTCAGTCCGTTGCAACGTAGGAACATCATCAGGATTAATTCCCTCAATTAGTATTTGAGGTAGAACTTTTGAAACATCATCTTGCTCATCTACTGATGAACTTGATCCTGGGAAAATACTAAAAGCAGCGTTTTGCCCTTTTTCTAAAATTTTTGCATCACTTACAAAATGAGAATCCTCTTCTGATTTTTCAGGCTGTCTATCACCATATAGTTCCTCACTTTCACCTAAAATTCTCCTCACAGGTGTGGGTAAAAGTTGAATGAATGCACGAGTTGTAACTGGCACCAACATTCCAACAATCATAGAACTACCAATTACTACCCACTTCTTCTTTACCTTATGCAGCTTTTTTCTTTGATTTATTTCCCCCAAAAAAATTCCCCCCCTTTTTTTAATGTTTATATTTTTACAAAAATCTATTTAAATGAAATATTGATAATAGATCTTTGCACTTCAACTACACTCTCAAGTATAGATGGACAAAAACACAAAAAGAGGAATGGGTAATATTTTCTATATTTTCCATTAAATATACTTATCAAGGCCCTTAATTTCTGATAGAAATGGGTAATATTTTCTACAGATGAAAATTTTCAAAAATAATCCACAAAATTACAAACTTATTTTATTATTGATCATTCTTATAACGCAAATTACCATCTAAGTATGTTGCCAGAAGCGTCATATCAGGATTTAAAACCACAAAATCAGCGGCCCGACTAGTAAAAATTTTTCCGCAACGCTCATTTATTTTACAGCTTATCGCAGGGATAAGGCTTGCCATCATAATAGCTTCCTCACTAGTTGCAAGCTCCCAGTCTACAACATTTTTTACAGCGTCTTTTAGCTGTAAAACAGAGCCCGCCAGATTTCCCGAAAGCAGTCGCGCTGCGCCATTTTTAACCTCAACATCAAACTCTCCTAATGTATAATGACCCTCCGGCATGCCTCCTGCTCGCATACAGTCCGTAATCAAGGCCACATGATCATGCCCTACAGCATTAAGCAAAATCTGAGCAGCATTTGGATGAACATGATGGCCATCACAAATCAACTCGGCATAGGTATGCTTTTGACTCATCACCGCGCCCACCATTCCCGGCTCGCGATGCGTTAAGCCGCGCATACCGTTGTATGCATGAACCCAAACACTCGCTCCCGCATCCACGGCACACTTTGCTTCATTAAAAGTTGCATTAGAGTGACCAAGCGCTACCACAACTCCTTCTTGAACTACCTGATTTATAAAATCGTAAGCGCCGGGCAGCTCAGGAGCCACAGCAATTTTTTTAATCAAACCATAAGCTGCTTTTTGCCATTTATGAAACTCCTCAACGCTTGGGCTTCTCATATATAAAGGATTTTGCGCCCCTTTATATTCCTTGGTAAAATAAGGCCCTTCAAGATAAATTCCTTGAATCTTGGCGCCTTTTGCTTCCTTATAGTGCTCTCCAAGTCCTTTTACAACTTCTTTAAGCAACTCATACTCTGCCGTTAAAGTCGTCGGCAAAAAAGACGTTACTCCACAACTAAGCAAACTCTCTGACATCGTTGTAATAACATCCTCCCAGTTATTATCCATCACATCTACACCATTAAATCCATGAATATGGATATCAACAAACCCTGGAGCAAGCCACTTTCCTGAATAATCAATAACTTCTACTGATGGATCTGGCAACTCTTCATAAAATTTGCCAAACTTATCATCTTGAACTTCTAAATATCCCCGACCTTTCGTGGAATCAGCATAAAAAAACTTATCTGCCAAAATATATTTTTTCGCCATGTTTAATCTCCATCCTTTAAAAGAAATTTCCGCTAACATTTTACGTTGTCAAAAAACTGCGGTCAAAATATTGAGTTGTGTAATGAAAAAGTACAAAAAAATCAAAATCCTAACACGAACATCAAGCACAATCCATGAAATAATGATAAACTTATATAAAGTGATAAATGCGGAGACGAAATTAAATATAATGAAAAAAAAGGTTGTAATTGTTGGTAGTGGGCTAGCAGGATCTTTTCTGGTGATGCTTCTTCAAGATGATTGTAAAGTGACACTTTTAACAAAGGGTAATGTGAGTGAGAGTAACTCTATGCTGGCGCAAGGTGGGATTGCCGCAGTTATGTCAAAAAGTGATTCTTTGACTTCACATGTTCATGATACCTTGGTAGCGGGGAGTTTTCATAATGATGTCAAAGTGGTTGAAACTGTTATCGAAGAAGGTCCGGAAATTTTACAAGAATTAATGAACCTTGGTCTTGGTTTTGATCAAGACGCTCATGGCAATCTTTTATATGGAATGGAAGGAGCACATTCTCAAAGGCGGATTTTGCATAGTGGTGGAGATCAAACTGGGCGTATCATCACATCTTTTGTGCAAAGTAAGTGGAAAAATGTAGAAATGATCGCCAGTGCTTACGCTGTAGACATTATTAAGCAAAATGAAAAAGCTTGTGGGCTGATTTACTTAGACAAGGAAGGCAATTGGCAAGAAATTTTTGCCGATGATATTATTCTTGCAACTGGTGGAATTGGTGGATTATTTCCATATACAAGTAACGATCAAACACTTACGGGAGATGGTGTTGCTTTAGCAATGCGCGCAGGAGCACAGGCGAAAGATTTAGAGTTTATTCAGTTTCATCCAACAATTTTTTCAGTGGATGGGCATTGTTGTGGTTTGGTCTCAGAAGCTGTGCGTGGGGATGGCGCGCGTTTAGTTAATGATCTGGGCGCGTATTTTATGGAAGAAGTCCATCCTCTTGGGGACTTGGCTGCGCGCGATATTGTCAGTTGCAAAGTTTACCAGCAAACATTAAATGGAAGAAAAATTTTTTTAGATATTGCCGATGTTCAGAACTTTACAAAACGTTTTCCAACAATTGATCAAAATTTGAAAAAATATGGCTTTAATGTTGAGAGGGATAAGTTGATTCCTATTCAACCAGGTGCGCATTTTTTGATGGGTGGGGTTAAAACTGATCTTTCAGGAGCAACAAGCGTTTCTAACTTATATGCAGTGGGAGAGGTTGCTTGTAGCGGTGTTCACGGGGCGAATCGTTTGGCAAGTAATTCTTTGCTGGAGATTTTAGTCTTTGCTAAGCGAGTTGCTACAGATATTAAAAATAAAACTCTCGCTTTGCAAGATAGCTTTATAAAGGAAAATAAAGAAATCGAAAGTTTACCAAATCTACCGACAGTTCAAGAATTGCAAAAACGCGCTTGGAAAGCTATTGGTATTGTTCGTGAAACTGCAAAAATGAAAGAATTTTTGGCGTGGTTGGAGCAATTTACTCTTGTGGAGCAAATTCCCAGAAATTGGTCGAAAAAAGAAATTGAATGCTATAATTTATGTCAAATAGCTTGCGATATTACCAAAATGGCCTTGGCGCGGAAAAAAAGCTTGGGCGCGCACTATATTTTGCGGAAAGAAATATAACTATATTAAGGAAGATATTGTTTTGAATGAACTTTTAGCTAAAGAGAAGATAAAAGAGTTTTTACTTGAAGATATTGGTACTGGAGATCTGACGGTATCCAGTATTTTTAGTAAAGATGCACAAGGTAGTGGTGAGTTTATTGCCAAGTCTGATGGCATTATTTGTGGTTTAAAGATTCCTGCGATGGTGTATGAGTTATTAAAAGATGCTGAGTTTACGCCATTAGTTTCCGAGGGGCAACAAGTTTATAAGGGGGATGTTCTTGGGCATGCAAAAGGAAAGATCCAAATTTTATTAACTGGTGAGCGCGTAGCTTTAAACTTAATGCAGCGGATGAGTGGCATTGCAACTAAGACAGCTGAGGCTATTACAAGACTTGATGATCCAACGATTCAAGTTTGTGATACACGTAAGAGCGTGCCGTATCTTCGTTTATTTGATAAATATGCAGTAAAAGTGGGCGGTGGCAAAAATCATCGTTTTGGTCTATATGATGGTGTGATGTTAAAGGACAATCATCTCTCCTATGCTGGCGGTTTAAAAGAAGCAGTGGAAAAAGTTCGCAACGCTCAGGGGCATATGGTTAAGATCGAAGTAGAAGTTGAGACCAAAGAGCAGCTACGAGAAGCGATTGCAGCAAAAGCTGATATTATTATGTTTGATAATCGAACTCCTGCTGAAATTAAAGAATGGCGTAAAATAGTGCCAAAAAGTATTTTGGTGGAAGTTTCTGGTGGGATTACAATAAAGACGATCCATCAGTTTAAAGGTTGCGGAGTTGATTTTATATCAATGGGCGAGTTAATGCATTCGGTTAAGGCTTTTGATATTAGTTTTTTAGATACAATGAGCGAAAAAAGATATAAATAGACCTGTTTAGGAGGAGACAAGGTGCTTGATTTAAAGGCATTTGAAAAACAAGCGATCCCTACAATGTATGAAGAGGCAAAGAATTATGATTTAAAGAAAATCATTCAAAAGCAAAAAGCAAAACTTGGCGATAAGTTAGTTCTTTTAGCCCATCATTATCAAAAAGATGATATTGTTGAATGGGCTGATGAAGTTGGCGATTCATTGGAATTGGCAAAGAAGGTTAGTAATCACAAACAAGCCGAAGTCATTGTTTTTTGTGGTGTGCATTTTATGGCTGAGACAGCAGATATTCTAACAGCTCAAAAACAAAAAGTATTATTGCCTGATTTATCTGCAGGTTGTTCGATGGCCGATATGGCAAATGCTAATCAACTGAAAATTGCATGGAGTAAACTTAAGTCTTTATTTAATGATACCGTTTTACCTATAACTTATATTAACTCTACTGCCGAAGTAAAAGCCTTTATTGGCCGATATGGCGGGGTTACTGTTACTTCTGGCAATGCCGAAGAGATCGTCTCTTGGGCTTTTACGCAAAGCAAACGAATTCTTTTTTTACCTGATAAGCACTTGGGTTGTAATACAGCATATCACTTGGGAATTCCGCTTAATCAAATGGCTACGTGGCATCCGGCAACGAAAGATTTAAGTTATGAGGGCGATTTGCAGGATGTTCGGGTGATCTTATGGGAAGGTTTTTGTTCTGTGCATCAGCAGTTTACGCCTTTGCAAGTTAAGCGTATGCGCAAGCTTTTTCCTGATATTAAAGTAATTGTTCATCCAGAGTGTCGCAAGGATGTTGTTGACTTGGCTGATGATTTTGGTTCAACAGCAAAGCTTATCAAGCTAACACACAAAGCAAAGCCAGGAGATCGTCTTGCTATCGGAACAGATAATAACTTGGTTGGTCGTTTACAAAAAGAAATGAAAGAAAAAGGAGTCTTTGTTCACTTTCTAAATCCTATGGCTTGCGCATGTTTGACGATGAATCGCATTGATTTGCCGCACTTGGCTTGGATTCTGGATGAGTTAGCTGCAGGACGTGTGCAAAATCAAATCACTGTTTTTGATGAGACAACAAAATGGGCTAAGCTTACGCTTGATAAGATGTTAGAGCTAACAAAATAATGTAAATCAAGCCATGGTTCTTAGGAAGGTGAATAAATGAAGGTAGCTATTTTTCATAATCAAGAAAAACAATCGCTTAAAGCAGCAAAGAAGTTAAAAGAGTTGCTTTTGCGATTTTCTTTTGTTTTAGATGGGAATAATCCTGATGTGGTTTTATCGGTTGGCGGAGATGGTACTTTGCTTTCAGCCTTTCATAAGTATGAAAAGCAGTTAGATAACGTACAGTTTGTAGGAATTCACATCGGTCATCTTGGATTTTACACTGACTGGCGTGAATATGAAATGGAAGAGTTGGTGCGTGCGTTAAAAGAAAAAAAAGTTTGCAGTGTTTCTTATCCTTTGCTTGATGTTGTGGTAGAGTATGAGGAAGGGAAAAAGCATTTTTTAGCGTTAAATGAATCAACGCTGCGTCGCGAGAGTAAAACATTGGTTGGGGATGTTTATATTAGCGATGAGTTTTTTGAAAGCTTTCGCGGGGACGGTTTATCTGTCTCAACACCAACAGGATCGACTGCTCATAATAAATCAATTGGTGGCGCGGTTATTCATCCAAGTATTAATGCAATTCAATTGGCAGAGATTGCTTCGCTAAACAATCGCGTTTTTCGAACTTTGGGTTCGCCAATTGTCATTGGCGCTCATGAGTGGATACGAGTTCAGTTAGCACCAAGTGATGATTATACAATTACCGTTGATCGAGAAATGGTAGCGTCAAACAATGTTCAAGCAGTGCGTTTTAAAATTGCCAAAGAGCGAATTCATTTTGTTTCTTATCGACATCTACACTTTTGGGATCGGGTCAAAGAATCGTTTATCACAGGGTAAGATAAATAATGCGTTTTGATTGGTTGTTTTATAAAACAACTTCACAAAAGATTAGACCTCTTTGAAAAAAGAAATGAGTTTTAAGCAAAATATACCTGTTGATATGCAGCTTGTGGTGGCTAGAATGTAGGTGAGAGCATGAACGAAAAAGAGTTCGAAGAAAAAGAACAGCATTTTAATCAGTTAATGGCATATATGGAAAGTGATAGCCTGAAAGCTTTTCGTGAACTGTTCTTATCTTTGCATGCATATGAACAGGGGCAGTTTTATCTGAAGCTATCAAAAGTTATGCGTAAGCGTTTATATAGTTATATGTCGCCTACAGAGTTGGCAGAGATGTTTGATCTTTTAGAGGAAGAAAATAGCGATATTACGGATTATCTTTTTGAAATGTCACCTGAATATGCTGCAGCGATGATTGGTGATATGTATTCCGATAATGCTGCTGATTTACTACATCAAGTGGGCAATCAGGAGGTTGTTTTAGATTACTTAAAGCGAATGGATGCAAACAATGCAAATGCTATTAAAAACTTGATGCATTATAGAAATGACACGGCTGGCGCGATCATGACGCGCGAATTTATTTCTATTATTGGCAATCAAACTGTCCGCTCAGCAATGTACGTTCTAAAAAACAAAGCTGAGATGGCGGAGACGATTTATTATGTATATGTAACCAATCAAGACGAGGAACTTAAGGGAGTTATTACTTTAAAGGATTTGATCATTAACGAAGACGATGCATTGATTTTTGATATTATGAATAAACGTGTTATTTCGGTTGATGTTAATAATGATCAAGAAGATGTTGCGCAAAGATTTCGTGATTATGATTTTTTGGCTTTGCCTGTTGTTGACGCTAAAGGGCATCTGCAAGGAATTGTAACGGTTGATGATATTATTGATGTTATTGATGACGAAGCTGTGAGTGATTACTCAGGCTTGGCTGGCGTTGATGTTGAGGAAGTTTCAAAAAATCCTTTTTGTGCAGCCTCTAAAAGATTGCCGTGGCTGATTGGATTAGTTTTTTTAGGACTTGGAACAGCTTTTTTAATTAATCATTATGAAAATATTATGGAAAAAAAAGTGGCTGGTCTGGCTGTTTTTTTGACGCTTATCACAGGAACATCAGGGAATGCAGGAACACAGTCGCTTGCCGTTGCTGTTCGCCGCTTAACTCTAAAAGATGAAGACAAAACATTTTCTTGGCAAATGATTTTTTCTGAACTGGCAACAGGACTTATCACCGGTTTAGTTGTTGGTTGTGCCATTTTTTTGATTGTTTTATCGTGGAAGAAAGATATTTGGCTTGGCTTTGCGGTTGGTTTTTCAATGTTTACGGCAATTAATGTTGGAAACTTAGCAGGCAGTTTTATCCCCATGGGCATGAAAAAATTAGGCGTGGATCCTGCGGTTGCCAGCGGTCCTTTTATCTCAACTTTAAGTGACTTAACCAGTGTTTTTATTTACTTTAATATCGCGCACTTGTTTTTGTAGTAGATAAAATTCATTTCGTTAACCGATAAATTGCATCCGCATATATTACGCAATTTAAATAAATCGTCTAGTGCAATAAATTCACTATCTTGATGCATTGTGTGTAAATTGTAACTTAAATCCGTCCACCCACCAAAATTCAGTTAATAAAGATGTTTAAGAACCTGTTAACTTGTCTTCGTAATCGCGACTTTTTTGGAAATTTTTTGCCTTTCTTCGTCAAAAGACCTGTCGGGTTCCGTACAATTTGTTCAAGTTTTACTTGATTACAAATCGTTAGAACGAAAGCCTCGAAATAGCCCCGCTACGCTTGCGTTTTGGGTGAGAAAAAACTTCGTTTTCTTTTATCTGTTACCTAAAAGCTTATGCTTAGCCTAGAAATGCACAAAAATTTCTCAAGAAAACCTGGCAGGTTTACAAGTTGTTTTGAGTTTAATTGATTACAAACTTGGTAAACGGGGTTCATCAATAGATAGACAAGTTAACAGGTGCTAAAGCAAAACAGTGGCTTTGCGTCAATATCTTTGACACAAATCCGCTTGTTTTTTCATTTTTTTTGTAAATAAATCGTATAGTTTTTACCGTCTTTTTCCAATCTTCCTTTTAATCTGCGTTTTTTTATCCTTACAGTGAATTCTTTAGCTTTTCTTTTTAGAATTCCAATTCGCATATCAGGCGTTTTTTGATATTGATTATTCTCAGCAACTTGTTTGACTTTAAATGAAATACCGGGAATACTTTGAAAAGAGACTTTACCATCTACAGGATTTACCTCACTAATCATTAATTTCCCATCTCTGCGTTTAGGTTTTTTCCCTCGTAGGTTAAATAATTGATAACGAGCTCCAACCACAGGTTTTCCTCCTTCACCCAATACTCTGAAGTTTAAATTATACAAATGACGTGCATGCTTTAAACGAAGATAAGAAATATAAGCAAGAAATACAGCCAGCACTCCAGCAGCAGAAAGCCCCACTACTAGCTTGGCTACTTTTTTCTCCTGAGCTGACTTGATCGACTTCATATCATCATACATCGATGGCGTAAATGGTACACGTTTGCCGACTACTAATAGACGGTGAGAGTTAATCATATACGGCGTACAAGTCAAAAGAGTCACCGTATCTTGTTCCTTGATAGGATCTAGTTTACTTAAATCATCCGGCAAAACAACATAGCGTGTATAAACTTCATAAGCTAAGTATTTTCCATCAACTTCGACAATAAACTTATCTCCATTTTTTAACTTATCTAAATCGGTAAATAAATTGGCCATCGGCAAACCTCTATGTGCTGTAATAACCGTATGCCCTCCCTTTCCACTACCGGGAAAACTACTTTTTGAAAACCACGTTGCTCCGCGATCCATAAAAGTATCATTGACCATATCAAAGACTGGCAATTTTTGATCGATTTTTGGGATATAAATAAAGGCAACCGTATGTTTGACCAAAAATTCTGTTGGCGGATTACTAGCGATATCTCTTGAACTTTCTAGAGAAACTTTTGAAAAGGGATCCTTTAAAGCTTCTTGTTTTTGGTGTTGAGCGCGAAGTCTCTTGTTTTGCTCTTTGCGAAATTTCTCATTTTCTTTAGAATGATATTCATCACTGACTTTATTTGCTAAAGCATCATTTAGGACATCACAATAAAGCGGATAAGCAGTAACAAGTGCTCCGCCTACAAAAATCAAAACAGCTAAGATTTTAACAACAAACTGAGGAATGGCCCATTTCTTTTCTTTTGAAACACCTGGCATAAAATTTATCCATCCTTCCTATTTTAAGGGACTGATAATCACCAATTCTTTATTTTTTAACTGCTGCCAATCAAGTTTATTTAAAACACGATGAATAATCGAAGCAGAGAAAAACGGATCCTTGATGCTATGCATTTTAAATTTAATCTGATTAAGCGTACGATACCCATCAGGAGTCACTACTTGTTTAACAATATACTTGCCGCCTGGAAGAGCGTTAAAGATAACTTCACCATCTTGATTAGGTGAGGCAAATAATAATTCCCCATTTTTAGATAATGGCGTTTTCCCATTCGAGCCGAAAAGCTGATATTTAGCTTGCATTAAACCTTTTTTTCCAGTATTGTCCATTACACGAAAAAGCAAATCATAACGTCTACGTTTTAATTGCATACTTACCCAAAATGAGCGTAAAAGCATAAATGCTCCGCTTACTGCCGAAAACACTGCTGTATAAACTTTAATATTTTTATTTTTATTTGCTGTTTCAATTTTTTTTAACTCCTTAAGCATATTGGGTGTAAAAGGCGTTCGCTCTCCGGTTACTAAAAGGCGATGACTATTAATCATATATGGAGTACAAGTTAATAGTGTCACCAAATCCTTATCACTCTTAAAATCAAGAACCCCTGTTTCTTCTGGTTTAACGGTTTTCTTTTCAAATACTTTATAAGCTAGATAATCATCGCCTTGTTTGATAATAAAAATATCTCCATTAACTAACTTTGGTAAATCTGTAAATAACTCAGCTGTTGGCAAGCCTCGATGCCCAGTAATGATTGAATGTTCCCCTTTTCCACCATCAGGAAAACTAGTATCCGGCATCCAAGTTGCTCCTTGAGAGAGAAAACGCTCATCTGTACTATCAAATACTGGAAGACTTACATTAATTTTGGGAATATAAATAACCGCAATTGTATGTTGTGCGTAAAAATTAGGATGGAAAGCATCAAAATTAGCTTTATCCAAACTCACTTGCGAAAAAGGATCTTTTAAAGCTTTATTTTTTTGTTTATCTGCCAAGCTCATCTCTTTTAACTTCTTTGCCTGTTTCTCACGAAAATCTTTATTTTCTTTAGACTGATAACGATCAACTACTGCTTTTCCAATACTATTGTTTAAAGCATTTACAACAAAAGGATACGCTGTAATTCCTACTCCAGTTAACATAAACAAAATGATAAAAACGCGCATTAAAAACTCGCGAATCGCTTTTTTAGATGCTACTTTATCCGGTTTTGGAGCCTTCACAAAATCCCCTTCTCTCATCTGATTGTAATCATATTCATAGTATATCATAATGCTTAAATTATAACAATTACAATCTTGTTCAAAGCTTCTCTGATCTATATTTACAAATGGGTAAATTTTTCTACATCATTATAGGATTTCGGGCAGAGAAAGTCGGGTAAAAAGCCAATTATCGTTAATTACTATATAATAATAAGCGCATGTATTTGTGATAATACTTGGCAGGTTGTAATTCAAACCCGTCCAGTGAGATAAAAAAAGACATCTCATCAAAATTCTAATAAAATGTTTAAGCATAGACCCAAAACATTTAGGAGGAATAAAGATGAGTTGTCTTCCCAAGCAGAATAAGACTGATCAAAAGAAGAGTAAAGTTCACCGTTTAAGAAAGAGACCGGAGTAAAATAGAAGGTTTCAAGCAATTAAAACTGAACAATTGCGCCATTGCGAAAATTCTCGGTCGAAGTTGCAGTAATCAACGCTGAAATCAAGCGTTAAACGGTAATGCAAAAGAGCAGATTTTTAAGTGAATTTTATGTTTAAAAGTGAGATTATGCACAAATGAAAGCCGAAAAAGCGTTTAGAAATAAAGGAACGTAGCCTGTTATTTTAACGTTAGTTGAACGAAAGTTTCGCAAGTCGATCTATGTTTTACTTAAAAACAAAACACAAAAAGAAGTGCTGGCTGCGTTAAGGCGGATACATAAACGGTTTGAAAAGGATGCTTCGATAAGTTTTAAGACGATTACCGCAGATAATGGTAGTGAGTTTTAGAGCCTGTCCAACGTCTTTCAGTGGACGAAATTTCTGAATAATTTTTTTCAATTCTAGGCAAAAAATGTAGGTTAGCGAAGTGTTGGTTCCAAATCGAGGCTCCCGTTCTAAGAACCTGTCCAAGATCTCTCTATTAATGAGTTTTTTGAGAAATTTTTGTGCATTTTTAGGAAAAAAACGTAGATTA
>JAIRLR010000045.1 GCA_031259195.1 Streptococcaceae bacterium
GCTCCGTAAACACTTAAAGTCAGTACGCCTTGAAGAAGCCCTTGATAAACAACAGAACTTAGCACACCTCCTGAGAAAAAACTTGCCGCACGCCCACGAGGTTTTTTCTCCATCGCATAAGGCTCTGCTGGCTCAACTCCTAAAGCTATCGCTGGAAAAGTATCAGTTACTAAATTAATCCACAGCAAATGAACCGGCACCAGCACTCCCCAACCAAATAATGTTGCTAAAAAAATCGTCAACACTTCGGCTGTATTGGCCGAAAGCAAGTACTGAATCGTTTTTTGAATATTGGCAAAAATCTTGCGCCCTTCTTCAACCGCCACAATAATCGTCGCAAAATTATCATCGGCTAAAACCATATCAGAAGCGCTTTTGGACACTTCTGTACCAGTGATCCCCATGCCAATTCCGATATCCGCTGTTTTCAAAGCCGGTGCATCATTTACGCCATCTCCTGTCATCGCCACCACTTTACCTGCGCGCTGCCATGCTTTAACAATCCGCACTTTATGCTCAGGAGATACTCTGGCATAAACAGCATACTGCCCAACCTGCTTTTGAAACTCTTCATCCGATAACTCATTTAACTTTGCACCCGTTAAAACGGCATGCTTTGCTGAAAGCTCATCTAAAATACCTAAACGCCAAGCGATCGTTTCTGCTGTATCTTGATGGTCTCCTGTAATCATGATCGGGCGAATACCTGCAACCTTAGCAACTCGCACCGCCTCTTTAGCCCCCTTACGCTCAGGATCAATCATCCCCACAAGTCCTGCAAAAATAAGATCGCTCTCAAGAGTCTTAATTTTCAGCTCAGGAATCTTAGGAACAATTTTATAGCCAAAAGCAAGCACGCGTAAAGCTTGTTTAGCTAAAGTGTGATTAACATTAAAAGTCTGCTGCTGATCACTTTTTGTAAAAGGCAAAGTCTCGCCATTTAATAGCTTATTTTTTACTCGCTGAATCAATTGATCAGGTGCACCTTTAACCGCTACTAAAAAATTGCCATCGGCTAACTTATGAACTGTTGACATTAATTTACGATCCGAATCAAAAGGCAGCTCAGCAATGCGTGGTTCCGCTTGTAAAAGCTTTGGTAAAGCATACTGATGATCGATCCCAAACTGAATCAAAGCCGTTTCTGTCGGGTCTCCAATCAAAGATCCATCGTAGGCTATCTTGGTATCATTGGCATAATTCATCACTTTCAGAGTCATATCGTTAGGATTAATCATATCAGCTGCTGACTGTAACTCTCCATTGGTATAGATTTTTTCCACCGTCATCTGATTCATTGTTAGCGTCCCTGTTTTATCAGAGGCAATAATCTGTATTGAGCCCAGCGTTTCAACTGCTGGAAGCTTACGCACAATGGAATTGCGCTTTGCTAAAACCTGCGTGCCTAATGCTAAAATAATCGTCACAATTGCCGGCATTCCTTCCGGAATCGCGGCAACAGCTAAGGCTACAGAAGTCATTAACCCTTTTAGAAGATCTCCGCCATGTAAAAAATAAACGAGAAAGGTAATAACTGCGATCAATAAAATAGCTATCGTTAAAACCTTTGAAAGACGATTTAAATTTTGTTTCAATGGCGTTTGTGTTTCGTCTGCAGCTGCAAGCATACCGGCAATCTTTCCTACTTCAGTATTCATCCCTGTTGCTACAACCACGCCTGCTCCGCGACCATACGTAACATTAGCATTTTGAAAGGCCATATTAAGTCGATCGCCAAGTACTGCCTTAGCATCTACTTTTTGATAGATATTCTTTTCAACAGGAACAGATTCTCCCGTTAACGCCGCCTCTTCAATTTTTAAACTCGCAGCTTCAAATAAACGCATATCTGCTGGTACCACGTCTCCTGCTTCCAAAAGCACGGCATCCCCTGGCACCAATTTCTCAGAGCTGATCTCCTCTATCGTGCCATCCCGTCGCACGCGCGCCAAAGGCGTTGTCATCGACTTTAGAGCATCAATAGCCGCTTCTGCTTTATTTTCTTGAAGCACACCAAAAACAGCGTTAATCAATACCACAACTAAAATAATAATGGCATCCCTAATATCTTCTCCACCACTAATCACTATCGAAAGAGTCGCTGCAATCAGCAAAATAATAATCATCAGATCTTTAAATTGATCCAAAAATTTGATAACAATCGAACGCTTCTTACCCTTATCTAAAGCGTTTACACCATACTCTTTAAGACGCCTATCAGCTTCTTTAGCACTTAATCCCTGATCTGAAGATTCCATCTTCATAAAAACAGTATCTACACTTTGAGCATAGAAAGCCTCTTGCAATTGCCTTTTCTTGCTTAATATTTCAGACATCAGTTTCCTCCATCACCTAATTGCTAACTTTTTTAATTATAGCAATTCAAAGCAAAAAAAAATCGTTTAATAGGCAGTTGCTAAATAGCATCTGTTCTTCTTTGATAAAAATTAAAATTTTATATTAAGAAACTTGTGTTCTATCTAACTCACTCATATACTGGGGCGCACAAAGAGTGCCTACAGATCATAAAGTCTGGGATTTGTTCGCTTTTTGAACGCTTCTAACTCAGGGTGAATCGCATCAATTCTTCGCGTAATGTTACTTGGATATCTCATTTTAATTCATCTTATCTATTTCGTTTTTGAATAGGTTATAACAGATTTATGAGACAAGTTAACAGGTTCTTATTGCAGCTATCTATAATCTTAGAACCTGTTAACGCTCTCTCTATTGATGGATCCCGTTATACAAGTTGTAATCAAGCAAAGCTTGAACAAATCGTAAAGAACCCGACAGGTCTTTTGACGAAGAAAGGCAAAAAATTACCAGAAAAGTCACAATTAGGCAGATCGTTAACAGGCTCTTATTTTGGGATAATAAAGTTTGAAAAGAGGTCTATTGTGAAAATAGTTTACATAAAAAACTTTTCTGGAAAATTTTCTATACAATAACTCCATCAAAGAAATAATTGAAGTTAAAGTTTAAAAGAAATTTTTAATTCATTTTAACAATTTCAATTTATTTTTTTGTAAGCAAGTATTTATTTTTCCCCCAATTTAAATACTTGTGATCATATTCTGTAATATTGTAAAAACCTATTAAAAACAAAAGAGCGAGATTTGCCCTTCGCTCTTTTTTGCTTAGAGCCTGTTAATTTGTCTCATAAATTTGTTATAATCTATTCAAAAACGAAATAGAAAGGTGGTAATTCTCACAAGTTAAAACCGCCTTGCAAAAATTGCCACTTTCATTTTTATCTATCTTTACCAACCAACGAAAAAAGCAAATTAAGTTGGGGAGTTACGCACTTTACTTGATAAAGCCTTTTTTATTCATCTACAAAGGCAGTAAACCATTCATTTTGAATTATAACATTGTATCTGCTAAAATATTTCTTTTTAAGCGGGATTATTTGAGAAAATTTCTTGTTATTTAAACCATTTTTTATATTCTGAAATTCAGTTTTTGTTTCCTCAACTTTGTTTAAAATAGCAGTTAAGTCAGCTGTTTTTGTTTCTAGATCTGTTAATGACCATTTAGCTTCATGTAAGCATATAGCATGTAATCCATCATAAACATCAGACATTAAGCTCTTAATATAGTCTGCCATGATATTTAATTCAACTATAGCATCCCACTCTAGAAGTTGACCAAATTTATTTCTAACTTCAGGTAACTCGCGAGTTACTAAACATTGATATTGGTCATAAGTATAGTTATTACTAGCTGATAATGAAGCATCAAGAGTGTTATATCGATCTCTCACAGATGAGATTTGTTGAACAACAGCACTTTTTCTACCAGTTGTTACTTGACGATCAAACCTGCTAGTAGAATCCCACCATGTTAATGGCAACTGCTCTGAGCTAGCTGGAGTTGCTTCTCCAAATTGTTGCGCTTTAGCTGGCACAGTACAAGCTAAAGGAGCTAGAAGTATTAAACCAAAAACTAATTTTTTAAACTTTTTATTCATTCGCTTTCTCCCATCTTACTTAAACTTATTATTGAAATTTTTAATCCATTCCTTACGTAAATAAGTATAAAGGGTTTTAAATCGATTAATGCGAATTTGAAGAAAATTACCCATTTTAAAAATTAGCGATTATCGTAAATAAGCAAAAACCTGTCAACAGCGCCTTTTTCTAAAATATTCACAAACACTCATATCGAACAAATGTATAAAATATTCTACATTTTTATGAATTAGCATTATTTAATAACATAATAATTACTGTAATTTCTACGGATTTTTCTAAAGAAGAATAAAAAAAGAAACCACTAAACTGCTAGCAACCTACTCAACATAATTAACAAAAGTGGTTTCTTATGGAAAATATTGACTCAAATCCAGTATATGGGCCTAAATGGACTCGAACCATCGACCTCACGCTTATCAGGCGTGCGCTCTAACCAACTGAGCTATAGGCCCCTTTTCCTTTTCTTAAAATCTGCTCAATACTCTACAAACTTTAAAGCGGGGAATAAAAATCGAACTCGGAGCAACATTGGAAGGCTGTAGTTTTACCACTAAACTACAGCTGCAAATGGTTCGAGACGGACTTGAACCGCCGACGCATGGAGCTTCAATCCAACGCTCTACCAACTGAGCTACCGAACCAATTTAACACAACGGTCTCGACGGGAATTGAACCCGCGATCTTCGCCATGAAAGAATGATGTGATAACCGCTACACTTACGGGATCCATCAGGAATTGCGGGAGCAGGATTTGAACCTACGACCTTCGGGTTATGAGCCCGACGAGCTACCTAGCTGCTCCATCCCGCGATGATATCAAAATAACTTTTTTCCAAATTGCTAATTGTCTAAAAAATCATTAAGCATTCTGAAAAACAAAGGAGGATAAGGGATTCGAACCCTTGCGCGCTTTTACACGCCTGACGGTTTTCAAGACCGTTCCCTTCAGCCAGACTTGGGTAATCCTCCACAGATAATGGACCCTGCAGGACTCGAACCTGCGACCGGACGGTTATGAGCCGTCTGCTCTAACCAACTGAGCTAAAGGTCCAAGTATTTAAAATAGCGGCGAAGGGGATCGAACCCCCGACCTCCCGGGTATGAACCGAACGCTCTAGCCAGCTGAGCTACACCGCTATTACCAAATAAACATAAAAATCGGGAAGACAGGATTCGAACCTGCGGCCCCTTGGTCCCAAACCAAGAGCTCTACCAAGCTGAGCTACTTCCCGATGTAATAAAGATAAGAGCGGGTGACGAGAATCGAACTCGCGACAACAGCTTGGAAGGCTGTAGTTTTACCACTAAACTACACCCGCAATAATGCACCCTAGAGGAGTCGAACCTCTAACCGCCTGATTCGTAGTCAGGTACTCTATCCAGTTGAGCTAAGGGTGCTTATTTTTGGGAAAAATGCCGAGGACCGGAATCGAACCGGTACGGTAATAATTTACCGCAGGATTTTAAGTCCTGTGCGTCTGCCAGTTCCGCCACCCCGGCTTAGAACTTAAAGCGAAAGACGGGATTCGAACCCGCGACCCCCACCTTGGCAAGGTGATGTTCTACCACTGAACTACTTTCGCAAAGTGCCGGCTAAAGGACTTGAACCCTTGACCCTCTGATTACAAATCAGATGCTCTACCCAACTGAGCTAAGCCGGCCTAAAGTGCAGGTGAAGGGACTTGAACCCCCACGCCTTGCGGCGCCAGATCCTAAATCTGGTGCGTCTGCCAATTCCGCCACACCCGCAAAAAATGAGTCGTACAGGATTCGAACCTGTGACCCTCTGATTAAAAGTCAGATGCTCTACCAACTGAGCTAACGACTCAATAGGTTAACGGGCTCGAACCGCTGACCCTCTGCTTGTAAGGCAGATACTCTCCCATCTGAGCTAAACCTCCGACCAGGCAGGAAAAAAAATCAAGCATGGCAGCTACCTACTCTTGCAGGAAAAACTCCAACTACCCTTAGCGTTATAGAGCTTAACTTCT
>JAIRLR010000046.1 GCA_031259195.1 Streptococcaceae bacterium
GAAACAATTTGTTAAGCCTGCCAGGTTTTTTGAGTTATTTTTTTATAATTTGAGGCTAAGCATAAGCTTTTAGGTAATGGAGTAAAAGAAATTTGTCAAAATTTCTCACAAGTGTGGAAAAAGAGCCAAAACTATTCATCGCTAAGAGATGATAAACAGGTTCTAAGGAGTTTTAATGGGTAAGATTCGAATTAATAATATGAAATTTTGGACGTATAATAATGGTGTGTTATCTGAAGAACAAAAACTTGGACAGCCAATTGCGATTGATTTGGAATTACGTTTAGATTTATCTATCAGTGGAAAGAGCGATGATTTAACACAGACGATCAATTATGCTGAAATTTTTCAAATGATCACTGAGTTAGTGAAGAGTAAAAGTTTTCAATTAATGGAAGCACTAGCTTTCTCTATTTTGGATGAAATAGGCCAGCATTGGCAGAAGCAATTGCATAGTGCCTTGATTTGCGTGCACAAACAATATGTACCAATGCCTGGAGTTTTTGATGATGTGGAAATCGAAATGGAGAGAGAATATAAATGACACTTACATATCTTGCACTTGGTAGCAATTTAGGTGTGCCTATTGAAAATTTACGCAAAAGTTTAAAGTATCTTTCCCAAAAAATGATTATCAAAGATCGTTCAAAAATTTACGAAACCAAGCCATATGGTGAAGTTGAGCAAAATAATTTTTTAAATGCCGTCATTTCAGTAGAAACTGATTTAACAGCTCAAGAGTTATTAAATGTTTTACAAGCAATTGAAAAAAAAATGGGACGCGTGCGTACTCTTCACTGGGGAGCGCGCATTATTGATTTAGATATCTTATTGTTTGGCGAAGAAGTAGTGCAAAGTGATCATTTGCAGATTCCACATGCGGAATTGTTAAAGCGCGCTTTCGTTTTAATTCCATTAAGTGATATTCATCCGCAAGCATTATTTGGTAAAGAAATTTCGGAATGGATTAGCTTAACAGGCAATAGCGATGATGTTTGGTTAGCAGAGGAAAGTTGGTAAGATGGGGCAAAGAGAGAAAATAGAAAAGTTGATTTTTCAACTGTTACAAGAAATAGGAGAAAACCCTAAGCGTGATGGTTTAAAAGAAACACCTCAACGCGTGGCAAAAATGTTTGATGAATTATTTATGGGCTTAAAAAGTCCGAAATTTGCTGATTTTAAAACTTTTCAGAAAAAAACAAACGGAGAATTGATCGTTGTTGCCAAAATTCCGTTTTACTCCGTATGTGAACATCACCTGTCACCTTTTTTTGGTGATGTGGCGATTGGTTATATTCCTGCGCAAAATCAAACGCTAGGCTTAAGTAAATTTTTACGCTTGGTCGCTTATTGGAGCAAGCGCCCTTCCATTCAAGAAGGACTGACAGAAATTATTTGCCAAGAATTAACAGAAAATATTCCTAATGATGGGGTTGGTGTTTTGCTTAAAGCAAGACATTTATGTATGGAAATGCGTGGTGTGCGTAATCCAAATGCTTTGACAAAGACTCAGTGTTTTTCAGGTGAGCTAAAAACAAATAGACAAAGGCGGGTAGAGTTTTTTGAAAGAATCAAAGAAGAGTCATAAAAAGCTATTTCAAAAAGGATCTGTGCAGGTGATGGGCGTTTTAAATGTCACTCCTGATTCTTTTTCTGATGGCGGAAAATATAATACTTTTGAAACGGCCGTCAACCATGCAAAACAGATGATAGATGATGGAGCTGATATTATTGATGTTGGCGGGCAGTCTACACGTCCTGGATATACAGAAGTTTCTGTGGCTGAAGAGCTGAAAAGAGTGTTACCTGTTATCAAAGCTGTTCGTGAATTAGCACCCAAAATTCCTATATCTATTGATACTTATTTTTTTGAAGTTGCTAAAGAAGCGGCCGCAGCTGGTGCAAATATTATTAATGATATTCATGGCTTTAGTGACGTACGAATGTTTGAGATTTTACAGAAATTTCCTCAAATGTCTGCTGTAATCATGCATGATCACAGAAAAAAAACGGGTCCTTTAGAAAAAGAACTTCGTGAGTTTTATGATCTTAAGATCGCTCAGTGCTTGGAAAGAAGAATTTCGCTATCGCGTATTTGTTTCGATCCAGGAGTTGGTTGGAAAAATAAAGAAGAGACAATGGACATTTTAAGATCGCCAGATAGATATGGCTATTCTTCGATACCTTTATTAATCGGCGTCTCAAGAAAGCGAATTATTGGCAGTTTGACAAAAGAAAAAAAAGCTAACAATCGTGATTTGGGGACAATTATCACATCTTTATACTTGGCAAATACCGGACAGGTGGATATTGTACGTGTTCATGACGTTAAAGGGATGAAACAAGCGCTTGATGTGTGGAAACAGTTGGACGGAAATACTATAAAATAGATTAAAATTAGGAATAGACTGATACAAAAGAAGACAGCATTAAATAAGCTGCTTTAACGGTAGTTAGTATAATGGACTTGCAAAACACGTTTCTTTAGGCGCTTCAGTAGTTAGTCCTCTTTTAATACCGGTGGTCGGGGTCGAACCGACACGTCCTTGCGGACACTGAATTTTGAGTCCAGCGCGTCTGCCAATTCCGCCACACCGGCATAAGATCATATAATTGCAGAAAGGCGGTAATCGGATTTGAACCGATGATCAAGGTTTTGCAGACCCGTGCCTTACCACTTGGCTATACCGCCATACTCATAAAAAAACTGGGGTAGCTGGATTCGAACCAACGCATGAGGGAGTCAAAGTCCCTTGCCTTACCGCTTGGCTATACCCCAAAAATTAAAATCCACAGGGCGAGAGATGGGAATCGAACCCACGAATGTCGGAGCCACAATCCGATGCGTTAACCACTTCGCCACACCCGCCATAGTATAATAAAAGAAATAAAAGCACTGGCAGCAGGAATCGAACCCGCACTAAAGGTTTTGGAGACCTTTGTTCTACCTTTAAACTATGCCCGTAAATAGTGGAAGGAGAGAGATTCGAACTCCCGAACCCAAAGGAGCGGATTTACAGTCCGCCGCGTTTAGCCTCTTCGCTATCCTTCCAATATAAAACGGTCCCGACGGGAATCGAACCCGCGATCTTCGCCGTGACAGGGCGACGTGATAACCGCTACACCACGGGACCAAGAAATTTAATTATTTCTAAATGGAGGTTAACGGGATCGAACCGCTGACCCTCTGCTTGTAAGGCAGATGCTCTCCCAGCTGAGCTAAACCTCCTTATTATTTTTCAAATGACCCGTACGGGATTCGAACCCGTGTTACCGCCGTGAAAGGGCGGTGTCTTAACCGCTTGACCAACGGGCCTTTAGCTTACGGAGAGTAAGGGATTCGAACCCTTGAGACAAGTAATCCTCGCCTACATGATTTCCAATCATGTTCCTTCGACCAACTCGGACAACTCTCCCAAAGAAAGTTCTCGATACTTACCCAAACTCCGCCAACAGGGCTCGAACCTGTGACATCATGATTAACAGTCATGCGCTCTACCAACTGAGCTATGGCGGAAACATTCAAGGATTTCAGTTGGTAGAGCGAAGTATGTGAAAACTAACGCATTCGTTTTCATCTATACATTACCTATATACTCCTCTAAATTGAAAATACGGGTTTTGTAAAAAGCTGAAAATTGTCGTTAATACAGCTTCTCATGCTCAAGGAATATCCTTCCAAATCTCTTTAAAACCGTATTCAATTTAGAGGAGTATAGCTACCAACGAAACTATAGCAGAATAATCCTCAGTTGAGATACTCTCCCATCTGAGCTAAACCTCCGACCAGGCAGGAAAAAAAATCAAGCATGGCAGCTACCTACTCTTGCAGGAAAAACTCCAACTACCCTTAGCGTTATAGAGCTTAACTTCT
>JAIRLR010000015.1 GCA_031259195.1 Streptococcaceae bacterium
CTTAACTTGTAGAAAGCTTACGTTCCACATTTTTAAATAACCGTCTAGACTTCTTGAGCCTTGCAAAACACCGCTCCGTAACCCAGTTTTGGAATCACTTTAAAATTATGTTCATCTTAAGCGCTTAACGATCTCCACAGGACAACCCCAAATTTTCTTAATCTTATCCGCAAAAGGTTGTCCAATAGGCCACTTTCCAAACTAAAAACAAATATCAAAAATATAAAACGTTTAATTGAATTTATTTTTTCTCCCCTTTTACATACGAATTTTAATTCCGGATTATTTATAAAGAATTCCTTTATAAATGTAAACAGGATACGAACTAAAATTTGTTTTAAAATATGTGATTGCGATATAATCCAATAACTTTACCTATAATGGACACTTTATCAACAATAATAGGTTCCATAGAGTCATTCTCTGGCTGTAAACGAAAATGATCTTTTTCCTTATAAAATCGTTTACATGTAGCTTCTTCTTCCTCGGTCATTACGACTACAATATCACCATTACTAGCATTGGATTGTTTACGAACAATGATCATATCACCATCCAGAATGCCAATATTAATCATAGAATCTCCTTTAATGCTCAACATAAAAAGGGGATACTCTTCGCGTTTTAAATGCGGTGGTATAGGAAAAAAATCAGTGGCTTCTTCAAACGCTAAAATAGGTTCGCCTGCCGCCACCTTTCCAAGCAATGGAATCTCATTAGGTTGTACTCTCAACTTTTGCAGTCCAACTGATGTAATTTCTAAGACACGTGGTTTATCTGGATCGCGATAAAGCCATCCTTGTTTATCTAAACGCTCTAGATGGCCATGAACAGTTGAAGTAGAAGATAATCCTACTGCTTCACCAATCTCGCGAACAGTTGGTGGGTATTTTTTATTTTCTAACGTATCATAAATAAAACGTAAAATGTCTATTTGACGATCTGTTCGTTTTGCCACTCTTATTCTCACTCCTTAGAGCCTGTTAGCTTGTCTCTCTATTGATGGATCCCGTTATACAAGTTGTATAGTGGGATTCATTTCATTAGAGATCTTGGATAGGTTCTAAAAACTTTCAACTTTTCTTAAAAAGCATCAAATTTTTATCCATTCCATAAACTCAGCTCAAAATCTAAAATATCTTCCTCATTTTTTTTCTCAAAACCTTTTATTTTTATCCAATTTTTGCGTTTTTTGACGCACTTATCCTAGGATTTCACGTTACTCGTCTTGGAATTGTTAGGCCTTGTTTAAAAATCGTTGAAAACCTAAGTATGTTATAAGAACCTGTTAACTTGTCTTCAATTGCGAACTACTTTAACGATTGTCAAGCTAACGCTTGCTAATCGTTAAGGCAGTTCGCACCGAGTAGGTACATCCTGCCTAAACTCTGTCAAGCCTCGCAAGACACTCGTTAAGGCAGTTCGCAATTTTCATGGATCTAGTTTCGCAAGAGGTCTACTATACCCTTGAGCAATAAGACGAACTTTCTCAGCTATCTCATCCATCGTTTCAAGCATTTTATATCATTCCTATTCCATTTCTCCAACAACAACATCTTCTGCCTCTAAAAGAGCAGCTTCTTTTGCTGTTTTTAAAATACCATAAGCTATACGTACTTTTTGATAGACTTCCTCAAATATAGCTGGATTTTCTTTTAAATACTGCTTGGCCTTTTCTTTTCCTTGACCAATTCGCTCATCATTGTATCCATACCAAGCACCAGATTTATTAATAATATCTTTGTCAACAGCCATCGAAATCACTTCACCAGTACGCGAAATCCCTTCGCCATACATAATTTCAACTTCTGCCACTTTAAATGGTGGCGCAACTTTATTTTTTACAACCTTGATCTTCGTTTCATTACCAACAACATCAGTCCCTTCTTTTATTTGCCCACCACGACGAACTTCCAAGCGAACAGTTGCATAAAATTTTAACGCGCGACCTCCTGGGGTTGTTTCAGGATTTCCAAACATCACTCCAACTTTTTCCCGAATTTGATTAATAAACATCGCAATCGTTTTTGTGCGATTAATCGTTCCTGAAAGTTTTCGCAATGCCTGACTCATCAAACGAGCCTGCAAACCAACGTGTGCATCTCCCATCTCGCCTTCAATCTCTGCTCGCGGAACTAAAGCGGCTACCGAGTCTACAACAATAATATCAACTGCTCCTGAAGATACCAATGCGTCTGCAATCTCTAAACCTTGCTCTCCTGTATCTGGTTGCGATAGCAGCAAGTCATCAATATTAACCCCTAACTTTTGTGCATACAAAGGATCTAAGGCATGCTCAGCATCAATAAAAGCTGCCACATCACCTTGGCGCTGAACTTCTGCAATAGCATGCAAAGCCACCGTTGTTTTTCCAGAAGACTCCGGACCATAAACCTCAATAATTCTCCCCTTTGGGTACCCACCAACACCTAAAGCTAAGTCCAATGCCAAAGAACCTGATGACACTGCGGAAATCTGTTGATCAACCTTTTCCCCTAGCTTCATAACAGAGCCTTTGCCAAAGCTCTTTTCAATTCTTTTTAACGCTAGATCCAATGCTTCTTGTCTATTATCTTTTGCCAAAATAAAGTCCTCCTATTAAAATACAAAGCTACAAACACTTGTTCGCCTTTCTTTACTACAGTTTATTTTTATTTAAAAAATTTGCAAGCAATTTAGCGAACTTTTTTTCTGCAACTTAGTTTTTTAACAATTCTCTTCGAAGAATGTCCAGTCCACGCATCACAGCACTCTCACGTACAAAATGTCTTGTTTTACTAAAATGAAATAATCGAGCAATCGGCGACTTTCCACGCCTTGCAAAACCAATCCACACCGTGCCTAGTGAATTTCCTTCTAAAGAATCCGGACCTGCAACCCCCGTAAAAGAAAGAGCATAGTCTGCATCTATAATATCTCTAGCATTTTCCGCCATCATTCGTGCTGTAAACTCTGAGATAACCCCTTCTTCCAGTAAGCTCGCTTCCGAAATTCCCAGCAGTTTTGCCTTGGACTCCAAAGAATAAGCTACAACTCCGCCTTTGTAAACTTCAGAAACACCTTCTACTTCTCCAAGTGTCGACTGAAACAAACCCGCTGTTAAACTTTCCGCGGCTGTTATCATTTTGCCCTTTTCTTTTAGCAAAGAAACGACCACCTTTGCTAAAGAATTATCATCTCCATATCCGTAAAAGTAAGAAGCAACATCTTCGATAGCTAAAATACTTTGCTCTAACTTATCTAACCTTTTTATTGCCTCACTTGTATTCTTAGACTTTGTTGCCAAGCGTAAAGTCACTTCCGTATTTTTGGCATAAGGCGCAAGTGTTGGATCAGTTTGTTCTACAATTAACTTCTCTAACTTCGTAGTTAACTGTGATTCGCCAATTCCATAAAAACGCAAAATTCTAACATGGATTTGCTCACTTTTTCCTAATATTTCTTGCAGCAGTGGTTTCAACTCTTTAGTAAGCATTGGGATCATCTCGTTTGGCGGACCAGGTAAAACAGCATAATAATGATTATTTTTTTGCAAAAAAGCTCCTACAGCCAAACCAACTTGATTAAAAAGCGCTTTTGCATTTTCCATCACCAAAACTTGTCGCTCATTATTAGCTGTCTTTTCACATTTCGTTTGCATAAAATAGTCTTCTAATTTTTTCTTACTTTGAGGATCATACACCAACTTTTCTAACAAATGTTTCGCTAAAACTTGCTTGGTTACATCATCTTCCGTCGGTCCCAAGCCTCCAACCAAAATCAACAAGTCACTACGCTTCTCCGCCTGCAAAATAGCTTCTTTAATCCGTTGTTTATTATCCCCAACACTCATATGGTAATAAACATCAATCCCTAAATCAGCTAAACACTCAGAAATAGCAGCGGCATTGGTATTCACTACTTGCCCCATTAAAAGCTCCGTACCCACCGCAATAATCTCTGCTTTCATTGCTTCGCCTCCTGCTCACAAATTCCTTTACAAAAATAAGAATACGCATTTTTTGTAAAAAATTAAACAACCCTCTTCTAAAAAATTTTGCAGACATCCTCTTTAATAAAGTTCAAATTAAAAGCAGATTAAAACGACTAAAGTCCTTATGTTATAAGAGTTTTAGCCGTTTTTTCGTTTAAGAAGCAAAAAATCAATACCCATTCCATGGCGGTGGAAATGCTACTAAAATAGTCAAAATGGTTGTGATTAATTTTGCATGT
>JAIRLR010000102.1 GCA_031259195.1 Streptococcaceae bacterium
TTACCAAACGAAGTTCGGCGAGGGTCTTTAAGAGATTTTATCTCCATTTTAAGTTTTTGTATATTCATAAGTTTATTATTGCGGTTTTATGAAAAAAAGTAAATGCTGTTGCCCTGTTATTGAGTGGTACAGAAGTAAAAGACATGAACGAATTTAAAGTAGGGGAAGCTGATCAAGAAGATCCTATAGTTACAAAACGCAAAGAAAATTTGAAAGAGTTTTGTGAAAGTAAGGGAATTAAAGTACAAAATGTAAACAGTTTTCGAGCTAATTTGTTTAAATTAAACTTCGCTCAGTTGGTGGAATTTTGTAATCTTCATACTTATGATGATCAAAGTGGAGAAGATATTTGGTGGTTAAAACTAGTTGCGGGCAAAATGACTATTGAAGAAAAACTAGACTTATTGGGAATGGAAGAACAAAAAGATATTCTTATGGCAGAGGCCAAAGAAGAATATAGAATTTCAATAGAAGAACCTTTAGATAAGGAAATTCAGAAAATTAAAGATTGGAGGGTGAATAATCAGGCTGAGAGCTTATTTGAAGTTTTAGAGAATGTTACGACAAAATCGGTGATAAGCGCTATTTCTCTAAATGATGGACTTGGAAGCAGAGTTTTAAAAACTTATGCAAATGCTGCTGCTTTAGAAGCTATATCCCAATCAGGAGTTATTGGCTTTAAAAAATAGAATCGATTTACTGGTTAAATAAAAAATTTTAGTATCGGCTGATCCATAAGTTTCAAAATCAAACTGAGACTTATGGGTCAGTCTCTTTTTAATGCAGGGTAGTGAAAAGTTTTAAGACAGATTTTTTTTCATGAAATCTTTATTTTCCAAATCAAATCGGGTAAAATAAGATTGTTAATTAAGATCACATTTATTGTGAATAAAGAGCCTGTTAACTTGTCTCTAGAATTGCGCAATTTTGTTTAATTTTTAGCACTTTTTTGTCAAAAATCCTCGAAATAGCACCACCGCTACGCTATTCCTGCGTTTTTTTCCGCAAATTGCTTAAAAATTAACCAAAAATTTCATCAATAGCGAGATCGTTAACAGGTTCTAAGAGATAATTTGGGGTGAAAGTATGATGGAGATGGAACATATTGATGACTATTCCATACGCATTTTGATTCATGAGGAAGATTTAAAACAGCGTGGGATTAATTTAATACAAATGATGTCTAATCAAGAAGCAGCGGAGAAATTTTTTTATAGTGTTATCGAGGAGTTTGAGGTTCAGGATAAGTTTAAAAATTCTGAGCAAGTGGCTTTTCATTTAATTCCTAGTATTAAGTTTCAAAATACAATTGAGTTAATTGTTTCCGCTGGAGAGTCCCAGCTAATGAAAGCTCCGTTGAAGTTTTTGGAACAACTTAAAAGGGTGTCTAACCAAGCTGGTGATAATAAATGCATGCTGCCATTTAGTTCAAACTTAAGTGAGAAAGCGAACTCGTCTCCTCTTTCAGCAGAAGAGCTGAAAAGAGAAGAACTGCACAAGCGTTCGCACTTTGTTCTTGAGCTGGCTGATTTTGAGGAAGTTATCAAAATGGCGCAGATGATCAAGCTGCGCAAAGTGTCGACGGATTTATTTGAAATGTATCAAAGATATTTTTTCCATGTACATTTTATAGCGGATAATCTCGAAAATGAGAAAATAGAAAATGAAAAATCCAAGTTGCTTGAGTTTGGAAAAAGATCTCGTTTGAGCTTTGAAACATTGCAAGAACATGCAAAACAACTTATTGAGCAAAATGCTTTACAAACATTAAGAACTCACTTTAAGTAATTTATTAAAAGGGAAAATCATGGGAGAGTTAAAGAAAGTGCAGCGCCCCAAGGGGACAAGTGATTTATTGCCAGAAGAGCTGGAAAGATGGCATTTTTTAGAGAAAAGAGCTAGAGAAGTATTTGAACGGTATCAGTTTTCGGAAATTCGCACGCCCTTGTTTGAGCACTATGAAGTTTTTGCTCGTACAGTTGGTAATAGCTCTGATATTGTTGTGAAGGAAATGTATGATTTTTACGATAAAGGCGAGCGCCACATTGCTTTGCGTCCAGAAGGTACGGCATCGATTGTGCGGGCCTTTGTTGAAAATAAGCTATTTGGTCCTGAGCATAGAAAGCCGTATAAAGTTTATTATATGGGGCCGATGTTTCGTTATGAGCGTCCGCAAGCAGGGCGCCTTAGACAGTTTCATCAGCTAGGAGTTGAGGTTTTTGGCTCCGATAATCCAGCAACAGATGTGGAAATAATTGCGATGTTGATGGATTTTTTTCAATTTCTTGGTCTTAAAAAAATAAAATTAGTTATCAACTCACTAGGAGATAAAGAAATTCGCGTATCTTATAGGGAAGCTTTGATTTCTTTTCTAGAACAACATGCGAGCAACTTAAGCCAAGATTCTCAGCGGCGTTTGCATGAAAATCCACTGCGCGTGCTTGATTCAAAAAATAAGAAGGACAAGGAAATTGTGGCAGGCGCGCCGTCGATTCTTGATTATCTAAATGAAGAGTCAAGTCAGTATTTTAAAACTGTTACCCAGATGTTAGATAAGCTTGAGATTGCTTATGAAGTTGATCCTAATATGGTGCGCGGTTTGGATTATTATAATCACACGATTTTTGAGGTAATGAGTAGCGTTTTTGATGGAGCGCAGACAACGATTGCGGCGGGTGGTCGCTATAATGAGTTGGTTGAGTATTTTGGTGGACCTGAAACACCTGGCATAGGCTTTGGCATTGGATGCGAAAGACTGCTATTAACAATGGATGCAGAAAAAATTGTCATTCCAGCGAAAAAGCCTTTGGATGTTTATATTGTCACAATGGGCGAAGAGACTAATCTCGAAAGTTTGAAATTAGTGCAAGCCATCCGCCAAGCTGGTTATTCTGTTGAGCGCGATTTTTTAAATCGCAAAGCAAAGGCGCAGTTTAAAACAGCTGATAAGATGCAAGCTAGATTAATAATTACAATTGGTGAAAATGAACTTGCTGATGGTGTGGCCAATGTCAAAAATGCCAAGAAATGTAAAGAAGTAAGCGTGCCTTTGCAGCAGATGTATAAAGACTTTACGGAAATTTATAGAAAGCTGGTTCGGTAAAAATTCATTAGACCTCCTTGGAAACTAGGGTATAACGAGAATTCGTTTCAGTTTTTTCCTGAGACAAGGAAAAAAAACGCAAGAATAAGGAGGTCTATTAATACCTGAATTTTCAAATGTTTGTGGTGGCGTTTATTAAGCAAAAAATGCTACAATTAAAAGCGGAATTATAAAAAGCTTATGTTTTTTAGTTGGGGGATTAAAGTTAAGTGTATATAGGTGATACTTTAGGTTCTGGTGAAAGAAAAACAGAACTTTTTTCTTGTGAAAAGACTTTTTTAGAAGGTGTTCAATTGCGTAGATGGCATAAAACAGCTATATTACTAGTGGTTAATACGATAATTATTGTTTTTTCAAATGTTTTTAGCTATTTTTTCATTGGACCATTAGTAGGAGTTAGTGCGCTTTTTTATTTTTCTGCAATGATTTTGCAAATTGTGCTTTATCTGATATGCGCTGCGATGTTTCATTTGTTAAATCGAGTAACTCGTTTTTTTGGATTAAAAGAGATTATTAAAATAGGGATCGCTGCTTTTTGCACAAGTATATCAGAAAGTGCATTGCTGTTGTTTGTGTGCAGGCAAGTAAGCTTTCGTCATATTTTTTTAGCGAATTTTTTAGCAATGGTAGGAATAATTTTTGTTAATATTTTTTGGCGAATGTTTGTGATTTATGGAAATTCAAAAAGGAAAGGAAATTTATCAAAAAATTCGACTTCTATTAGTTTAAATACTCATCAGAAGCGTGTTTTGATTATCGGTGCAGGAGAAGCTGGTTTTCAATTGATGCAGTCTTTTGATCACAATACTTCAGGAGCGTCTTTAGATATTGTTGGCTTTATTGATGATGATCCGAGTAAGATTAGCACTTATATTTCTTGGAAAAAAGTTTTGGGTTCGATGGAACAATTGAATTTATTAATTAAGGAATATGATATTGAGCAAGTGATTTTTGCGATTCCTAGTTTGTCTTATGATAAGCAACGAAAAATGATTAGTATGGCAATGAAGACTGGAGTAAAAGTTACAACGCTGCCGCATATTGCGGATATCGCACTTGGAAAGTTAAGTGTTAATTCATTAAAAGAAGTAGATGTTGTGGATCTTTTAGGTCGCGAAGAAGTAAAACTTGATATGGATGGAATTTATCGTCAATTGCGCGGAAAAACGGTTTTAGTTACTGGTGCTGGTGGTAGTATCGGTAGTGAGATTGTTCGGCAACTGCTTCAGTTTCAACCTGCGAAGTTATTACTTTTAGGTCACGGGGAGTATTCTATTTATAAGATTAACAGCGAGATTCGCAAGAAGACTCAAGGGATGAGTATTGAGATTGTGCCAATTATTGCTGATATTAAAGATATCAAGCGCATAGATGAGATTATGCGTGAATATTCTCCGGAGATTGTGTATCATGCTGCAGCTTATAAACATGTGCCATTGATGGAGGATAATTCAGTTGAAGCTGTAAATAATAATATTTATGGGACTTTTAACGTTGCTAAACTAGCGAAGCAATGCGGTGTGAAGAATTTTGTGATGATTTCAACGGATAAGGCTGTGAATCCAACCAATGTGATGGGTGCAACAAAGCGTATTGCCGAGATGATGATGATGAGTTTTAATGAAGTAGGGAAGACAAAATTTTCAGCAGTTCGTTTTGGAAATGTGTTGGGCAGTCGAGGTTCGGTTATTCCTTTATTTAAACGCCAAATCGCAGCAGGTGGTCCAGTTACGATCACGGATTTTCGCATGACACGTTTTTTCATGACGATTCCTGAGGCAAGTCGTTTGGTGCTACAATCTGGAGCATTATCTAATGGTGGCGAAATTTTTGTTTTGGATATGGGGGAGCCTGTTAAGATTAAGGATTTGGCAGCAGAGATGATTCATATGTGTGGAAGAGAGCTTGATGAAATTTCGATCGTAGAAACAGGAATTCGTCCAGGTGAGAAGCTATATGAAGAGCTGTTTTTAGAAAATGAGAAAAATTCGGATCAGGTATATGAAAAAATATTTATGACAAATATCGAACAGTTTGAACTGGAAGAAATTCAAGAATTTTTAAATACTTTGCCAAGCGAGAAAGAGAAATTAGCGAAGGCTATTGTTGAATATGCGAATAAATAAATCGAGATTACAATCTAAACTGTGTAAAGTATATAGGTTTAATCTACTTACACAGTTTTTTTTAAGAAAAAAATTGTAATGAACTCTCTTTATACTCTAGTTTCTTAGAACCTGTCCAAGATCTCATAAACATGTTATACTTCTCATAAAAAGGAAAACGAGCGAGCCTATCTATGAGATACCCAAGCGACATCAGCCGCGAAGACTTTGATGCGATCCGTCCAGAATTGGAAAACTTTAAAAAACGAACCAATCCTAGGCAATATGACTTATACGATATCTTTTGCGCGGTTCTCTATGTTGTCAAAACTTACTTGCCAGTGGCGCGCTTTACCTCATGATTATCCCAAATGGAAGTCTGTTTATACATACTTTAAACAGTGGGGTACACCACAAGAAGATGGGAGCACCTTGCTGGAAAGACTTTTAAAAAAAGTATAGCACACCTTCGTCAAGTT
>JAIRLR010000112.1 GCA_031259195.1 Streptococcaceae bacterium
ACACTCTGAAATTTCTGTTGTTAATGATCAACTCGGACGTCCAACTTGGACACGAACGTTAGCAGCGTTTATAATGTATATTGTCGAACACGAAAGGAAAGTTTCTTATGGGATTTATCATTTAGCAAATGATAATACAGCGACTTGGTATGAGTTTGCTAAGGAAATTTTAAAAGATACAGATGCAAGAGTTGTGCCAGTGACTAGTGAAGAATTTCCACAAAAGGCAAAACGTCCGCAGTATTCAGTTATGAGTTTGGATAAAGCAAAGGCTACAGGATTTGTTATTCCAACTTGGCAAGAAGCGCTTAGTAAAATGATAAATTCCATACAATAGTTTTGAAAGGTAGGGATTGAGCAATGATTGTTTCAAGAAGAAAGCGAAAAGAGTTAAGGAAATTACGAGAGAGACGCCGGCGGGCTGTTAAATTTAAAAATGGCGGAAAAAAAGTAAGTGTTATTCTAACTTTAACATCTATGTTAAGCACGGTATCAATATTGACTAATGTTAAAGCAGACGATTTATCTGAATTATCAGTATCTAGAGGAGCTACAGGTGGTGATTGTACGGTTGATTTGATTGAAGAGCTGGCAAAATTTGCAGTACCTATTGCTAGAGACAGTGGTTTATATCCATCAGTAATGCTAGCTCAGGCCTTGCTAGAAAGTCGATATGGCAATGGTTTAAGTCAGCTAGCTAGTCCGCCATATCATAATTTATTTGGCATAAAAGGAAGTTTTAATGGGCAGTCAGTTAATTTTCCCACTCAAGAGTGGGCAGGGGATCATTATATTCCCGTAGGTGCTGATTTTCGTGCGTATCCAGATTATGCGGAGTCAGTTCAGGATTATGCAGATCTTTTAGCTGGATTAGGCGAATGGAATGGACGGGATTATTATGCTGGTGCACGGAGGGAGAATGCTCTAACTTTTCGTGAAGCAGCAGAATTTTTGCAAGGTCGATATGCTACTTCGCCTATATATGCAAGTAGTTTGATTCGCTTGATTGAGCAGTATGAGTTGGATAGATTTGATTTTGGAGAGTATGAAGCGATTGTTTACGTTCATCGTTTATTTAATCCTAATAATGACCTTCATCATTATACAACAGATGAAAATGAAGTTGAGCATTTAAAAAATCAGGGTTGGGTTTATGAAGGCAAAGCTTTCCGCTGCTTAAGAGAAGGCAAAGGAATGCCGATGTATCGTTTGTATAATCGGAGAACAGGCCACCATCATTTTACGATTAATTCATATGAAAGAGATAGAATGGTTGCTGATGGTTGGGAAGATGAAGGCATTGCTTGGTATGTAGAAGAAGTAGGCAATGGAGAGCCGGTTTTTCGTGGATTTAATCCTGGCAATCAAGAACACTTTTTAACTCGTAATAAAACTGAATTAGAAAAAGCAGTTACATCTGGTTGGGAAGATGAAGGTGTTTCATGCTGGACTCGTTAAGAAAAGGTGCATTAAGTGAATGTTTCGGTTGTACTAGCAAGTTTTAATGGTGAAAATTATCTTAAAGAGCAGATTGAGAGTATTTTGCCGCAGCTAGAGCCAAATGACGAGTTGATTATTACCGATGATGGTTCAACAGATCAAACATTGACAGTACTTCAACCTTTTTTACAAGATTCGCGAATTTCTTTATTTGAAAATCATTTTCTTGGTTTTAAGGAAAATTTTACTGTTGGGATCAAGGCAGCAAAAAAAGAAGTGATTGTTTTATCCGATCAGGATGATGTGTGGCACCCTGATCGCTTAAAGGAAACGAAAAAAGCATTTAATGAAGGGGCAGATATCTTAATAGTTGCCCCTTGTTTTGTTGATAAGAAGTTGCAGATTTTATCAAAGGAGCGATATAATTATCGCTGGCGATCTGGCTTTTGGCTTAATTTTTGGAAAAATTCTTTTATTGGTGCATGTATGGCTTTCAAAAAAGAGTTGGCTAAAGAGTTTTTGCCATTTCCCAAAAATGTTGACTACCATGATTCGTGGATTGCTTTGTTGGGTTACTTAAGAAGGAAAAAAATTGTTCATATTGATCGTGAGTTAATTTATTACAGGCGACATAAAGGAACTTTCTCTGGTGAGCGCAAAGAGATGGGCGTAGTAGTTAAGTCAAGAGTTTTATTACTGGTTAATTTGCTGAAGCGATGGTCTCTGTTGCGCAAAAGTGAGAGTCAAACATGAAAATTGCATCAGTTATTGTGACTTTTTATCCAACGGAAGATGTTGTTAAGCTGGTTTCACTTTTGCAAAAGGATACGCATGTTTTTTTAATAGATAATAGTGAAGAATCAGTTGAGGCGATTAGTAAAATCAAGCGCGATTTTGAAAAAACTGTGACGGTTATTGAGAATAAAAAAAATATTGGTTTAGCGGCTGCGCAAAATTTAGGAATTCAGCTGGGACTTGAGAAAAGTTATGATTTTTTTCTTTTTTTAGATGATGACTCCATGGTTGATGATAATTATATTTCGACTTTGAAAGCATCTTTTGAGAATTATAAAATCTCTTATCCTAAAGAGAAAATTGGTATTTTTGCTTCAAATTTTTATGATATGAATTTAGCTCGAGAGACAAATTTTGGTGTTTTAGATGGCAAAGGTTATCAAACCAAAACTTTCTGGCAAAGTGATGAAGAGTATTTAAAGGTATCATTTGTAGTTTCTAGTGGAACGTTAATTCCTGCGGAAACTTTTTTAAAATTAGGCTTGTTTCGCGCTTCTTTTTTTATTGATCATATTGATACAGATTATTGTTTAAGGGTTTTAAAAGCGGGGTTTTCGATTATTGTAACGCGAAGGCCTTGCCTTTTACATACGG
>JAIRLR010000124.1 GCA_031259195.1 Streptococcaceae bacterium
CTTACGAGTTGTTTCAAGCTTTGCTTGATTACAATTTGGTAAGCGCAATTCATTTCATTAGAGATCTTGGACAGGCTCTAGCATTTTAAAAAAGATATTTTGCTACATTCTGGAGCATCGTATCAATTTTTTCAGGCATCGTTCCACCTGCTTGTGCAAGATTGTCTCGACCGCCACCACCACCACCAATAATTGGTGCTAAGTTTTTAATTAACTCTCCTGCTTTTAAGCCACGTTCCAAAGCTTGCGACCCCATAGCAACCAACAAGGAAACTTTCCCCTCGTTAGCAGTTGCTAGAACTAAAACATCAGATAAACCTTGCTGCTTCCACTGATCAGAAAGTATGCGAAGCTCTCCCATATCTTTGACATTTACCTTGGCTGCAATATAAGTTATGCCATTTACCTCGCGCACATCTTTAAATACATCATTTGCTTGTTGATTAGCCATCCTGGTTGCAAGACGCTCATTTTCTTTTTGCAATGCACGCAGTTGCTCTTGAAGGACAGTTACTTTGTCAGGTATTTCTTTTAGTTGAGGAGCTTTGACTTGCTGTGCTATTTTATGTAGCAAGTCTTTTACTTCACGATATGCATAGTAAGCTGCTTGTGAAGTTACGGCGATAATTCTTCGCACTCCAGAGCCGATTCCTTCTTCTTTTAAAATTTTAAAAATACCAATGTTAGCTGTGTTTTTTACATGCGTGCCACCACAAAGCTCCACAGAATAGTCCCCAATCCGCAAAACGCGAACGTTCTTGCCATATTTTTCACCAAATAAAGCAGTAGCGCCCATTGCTTTGGCTGTATCGATATCTGTCTTAATAATTTCAGCAGGTGTCGCTTTCCAAATTTCTTCATTAACTTGCTTTTCAATTGCATCAAGTTCCTCTGCTGTCACTTGTGCGAAATGAGTAAAATCAAAACGCAAAAAATCAGCATCATTTACAGAACCCGCTTGCACAGCGTGATCTCCTAAAATATTATGAAGAGCTGCATGCAGCAAATGAGCAGCTGTGTGATTTTTCATAATTTTATGACGACGAACTCGATCGATTTCAAGCTGATAGCTGGCATTTACCAACAACTCTCCTAAGATCTCCACTTGATGTAAATGTTGCCCATTTGGCGCTTTTTGGACATCAATAACCTTCGCCACAACTTCTCCTGCTGAATCCTTAATAACTCCATAATCCGTTACTTGTCCGCCGCTTTCTGCATAAAACGGTGTTTGATTAAAAATCAGCTCGGCTTTGCCATCACTCAACATCTGCTGCGTTTGATTATCCGCAATCAGATATAAAAGCCTGGCATTAAGCACTTCTTCGGTGTAGCTAAATTTTGAAGGCACTTTAATATTCGTTAGCAGTTCAGACTGAACACTCATCGAGTCACCTTTAACGACATTGGCCCGCGCGCGATCTTGTTGTTCTTTCATTGCTGTTTTAAAGCCCTCATGGTCGACTTTAAAACCTTTTTCTTGCACTAACTCTTCGGTCAACTCCACTGGAAAGCCATAGGTATCATATAACTTAAAAATGTCACGACCGAGAATTTGAGTTTGCTTTTCTTCTTTTAACTCCCCAAGTATTTGCTGCAATAAAGCTGCTCCGGTATCAATTGTCCGATGAAAAGTTTCTTCTTCACGCTGAATAATTTTTTGAATAAACGCACATTTATCCAATACTTCAGGGTAATAACTTTTCATAATTTCGCCCACAACTGGAGTCAGTTTATAAAGAAAAGCTTGCTTGATTTCTAAACGCTTTCCATGCATGACAGCGCGACGCAAAAGTCTGCGTAAAACATAGCTGCGTCCTTCATTACCAGGCAGCGCTGAATCACCAATCGCAAAACTTAACGCACGGATATGATCGGCAATTACTTTAAAACTCATATTTTCCGTCGAATTTTTAGGTTCGTAAACTTTTCCTGAAAGCTTTTCCACCTCGCGAATAATTGGCAAAAACAAATCAGTTTCAAAATTGGTTGGTGCACCTTGAATGATCGAAACCATTCGCTCAAGTCCCATGCCCGTATCAATATTTTTATGTGGCAATTCCTCAAATGTATCTGTGTTAGGAATGTGATTAAACTGTGAAAAAACTAAATTCCAAATCTCCAAATAACGCTCATTTTCTCCGCCGGGATAATTCTCAGGATCATTCTCTGGGATATCCAAATATTCCAATCCACGGTCATAGAAAACTTCAGAATCCGGACCTGATGGCCCTGCGCCAATATCCCAAAAATTATCCTCAGCATCAATGACATGATCGCTAGATAGTCCCACAACTTCTTCCCAAATACGACGAGCTTCCTTGTCTTTTGGATAAACGGTTACATATAGTTTTTCCGGCTCAAAGCCAATCCACTCAGATGAAGTTAAAAACTCCCAGGCCCAAGTAATAGCCTCTTCTTTGAAATAATCGCCAATAGAAAAATTACCCAACATTTCAAACATTGTATGATGGCGCGCCGTTTTGCCAACATTTTCAATATCATTGGTTCGGATTGATTTTTGAGCATTAGCAATTCGCAAATTTTCAGGAACTACAGAGCCGTCAAAATATTTTTTCAAATTAGCCACTCCGGAGTTAATCCATAGTAAAGTCGGATCATTGACCGGAATCAGTGAAGCAGATGGTTCAATCGTATGTCCTTTGGCTTTAAAAAAGTCCAAAAACATTTGCCGGATCTTTGCAGATGTTAATAATTTCATTATTTCGTTTTCCTTCCATGTCCTTTTATAATTTTCCTCTTTGGATATACCACTCATCAGGCTTCCATTCCCAGTGGCAACCGTTCTCTTTTAAAAGTTCAAGCGCTTCATATGGCCCCATCGTGTGGACTTTATACTTAGGGATTTCTTTGAGATTATTGTCCCAAGCATTGCGAATAACATCGATTAACTCCCAGCTGCGTGCCACTTCGTCCCAATGAGAAAAGTTAGCTCGCTTGCCATTTAAAACATCTAAAATTAATTTTTCATAAGCTTCCGCAGAGTTGCTTAAAATAGTAGCATCATGACGATATTGCAGTTTAAGAGGAGCTAGCTTAAAGCCTTTGCCTACTTCTTTGCCATTGAGCAAAAGACTAAATCCTTCAGTTGGCTGAATATAGATCGTTAAAACATTCGGCGAAGCCATACTATTACTCTGCTCGTCAAATAAATTCTCTAAAACTTTCTTAAAAATAATATTAATTCGTGTTCCTTTTTCCGTTAAACGTTTTCCGGTGCGCACATAAAAAGGAACTCCCTGCCAACGCTCATTATCAATAAAAAATTTCCCCGCCACAAAAGTTTCAGTCGTAGAGTTTTCTGCAACACCTTGCTCTTCACAATATCCTAAGAAATGCTCACCATCAAAATCTCCAGCAGCGTACTGTCCAGGTATAAAGTTCTTTAACGCTTCTTCTTCAGAATACTGACGAATAGCTTGCAGTGCTTTTATTTTTTCTTGGCGGATCTCCTTTTCTTCAAAACGTTTCGGCGCCTCCATTGCTAGAAGAGAAAGGACCTGCAAGATATGATTTTGCACCATATCTCTTAAAGCGCCACTAGTTTCATAATACTCTGCGCGCTCTTCCACACCGATACTTTCGGCAAAAGTAATTTGGACATTGTTGATATATTCCTTATTCCACAGCGCTTCAAAAACAAGATTGCCAAAACGCACAGCAGAAATATTTTGAATCATCTCTTTACCCAAGTAATGATCAATGCGAAAAATATCTTTTTCAGGAAAGCTTTTGGTAATTTCTTTATTTAAAATAGTGGCCGTTTTAAGATTTGAACCAAAAGGTTTTTCAATAATCAAACGTTCAAAGCCTTTTTTTGTAAGAATACGCTGCGATTTTAAATGACTTACAATGCTGCCAAAAAAATGCGGCGCCATTGCTAAATAAAAAATTTGATTGCCATTAGTTTGATAAGTTTTTTTTAACTTTTCGCCTAATTTTTTCAAAGTAATATAATGTTCAGTATCTTTTGCATCATGAGATTGATAGTAAAAATGACTGGCAAAATAAATTGCTTGTTCTTCATTATTCTCAACCAACTCTGAGATAGATTCAATCACAACTTGACGATAAAAATCATCCGTCCAAGGCCTACGAGCAGTTCCGATAACAGCAAAATGCTTCTGCTTCTCCTTCTTTTTATATAAACGAAAAAGCGATGGATAAAGTTTTCGTTTTGCTAAATCTCCTGTTGCACCAAAAATGGTGAACAGGCAATGCTTCTCCTCAGTCATATATCTCCTTTCGAATATATTAGATATAAGAACCTGTTAACGATCTCTCTATTGATGAATTTTTTGGCAATTTTTTGCCTTTCTTCGTCAAAAAGCCTCGATTTAGCACCACTAAATCTGCGTTTTTTTTCCTAGAAATGTGTAAAAATTTCTCAAAAAATTCATCAATAGAGAGATCGTTAACAGATTATACACTTATTCTGTCACTGAAAAAAAATAGATTTAAGCCAAAATATTGGACATAAATGTCACTATTTCTCATTTAATCTCATTTCTTACCCAACCCTTGATCTTTTCTTTGAAAATTTAGCAATTTTAATTTTGACATGAAAAATATTATATGATATTTTTTTAATAAATAATGACAATATCTAAGAACCTGTTAACTTATCTCCAATTGCGAACTGCCTTAACGATTGACAAGCGTTAGCTTGGCAGAGCTTAGGCAGATCTTTTAACGAAAAAGTGTGAAAAAACAGTCAAAACTATTCATCGCTAAGAGACAAGTCAACAGGTTCTTAAAAAAGGTTGTTTTAACATGAGTCGATTAGATCGATATAAAAAATATCGTGAAGAAATTAAATCGGGTAAGATTTCAGGTAAAGAATTATTTTCTTTTTTTCATAAAAGTTTCAAAAATAAAAAAAGTAAAAAATTTCATTCATCTTCCACTGAAGAGGATGAATATATTAATCGTTATATTTACGGTACGGATAAGAAAAAAACTCCTTTGCGTTTTTTTAAAAAAAGTAAAACACATCGCAAAGGTAAATATCATCCTGTGCGCAATGTTATTTTAGCTCTTTTGCTGATTTTTCTTATTTTTGCTGGCAGTTTGCTTTGGCGGTTAAACGGTGCGCTAGGAACTAAACCAAATGTCCCTGTTGAGTTATTTGAAGGAAAAACAAGTGCAAATGGTGCTCATAATATTTTAATATTGGGAACTGATCAGCGTGAAAATCAAAGTGCTAAAGCAGCGCGCGCAGATTCGATCATGGTTTTGCAAATGGATGGCTCTGAAAAGCGAATTAAGCTGGTTTCTTTTATGCGTGATATTTTGGTGGATATTCCAAATGTTGGAGTTAGTGGTGAAAAAGACTGCAAGTTAAACGCTGCTTATGGAATTGGAGAAGCGGGCTCTATAGGCAGAAATAATCAAAACCAAGGTGCAGAGCTAATGCGTGAAACCTTAAAGCAAAACTTTGGGATTGAATGTCGCTACTATGCAATTGTTAACTTTAGCTCTTTTGCCACCGCAATTGATGCACTATTCCCGCATGGCATTCCAATAGATGCTGAGTTTGCCACTATTAGAGGTCAACAGTTCACTGAAGTGGCCGTTCCGGATGACTTGGCAACTCCTGAGAAGATGGTTGTAAGTGACGTGCCAATGAGTGCAGCACAGGCGAGCCTTTATGGATATACTGATCCTGCTATTTACCAGATGATCAAAACTGGTAAGCAAAAAATGGACGGAAGAACCGCGTTAAACTATGCGCGTTTTCGTCATGATGATGAAAATGACTTTGGCCGAGTTAAACGCCAACAACAAGTAATGACTGCAATTACTTCTAAAGCAAAATCAGTGTCAACTTTATTGAAAACACCTGATGCGATTAAATCAGTTTTAAAAGTCACTTCGACCAATGTTAATAAAGGATTTCTTTATCGTGCATTATTTGCCATTTTATTAGGACAAGGAAATAAAAAAATTGATAAGATGTCCGTTCCAGCAAATGATGATAAAACTTATACCAGCGGTTTAGATATGTATGGCGGCGAAGGAATGGAGATTAATTGTGAGCTTTATTGCCAAAAAGCGATTGATTTTTTAGAAAAATAAAAGGAGCAGTTATGAAAAAGTATGTTAAGAACTTTTTAAAAGAATGGTGGTATATATTTGCTCTGCTGATTTTTTTTGCATTATCGCAAAAATTTGTTTTTTCCAATATTAAAGTAGATGGTCCTTCGATGGATCCAACGCTTGAGCATAAAGAACGGATGATTATGCTGAAATTTGGAGAAATTAAACGCTTTGAGATTGTCGTTAGTAAAGAACCAGATGATCCCAAAATCAAAATTATTAAACGTGTAATTGGCTTGCCTGGAGATAAGGTTACTTTTGATAGTGATCAACTTTTTGTTAATGGGAAAAAATACGATGAACCTTACTTAAATAAGTACAAGGAACTATGGAAAAAAGATAAGCTACAAAAAACATATAAAAGCAATCCAATTTTTCAAGCAAGAGCTAAAAGAGTAGATGCATTCACGGTCAATGAAAACTGGGATACGAAATTTACGATTAAAGTGCCACGTGATCACTATCTTTTGCTAGGAGATAATCGTTTAGCTTCTAAAGACAGCCGTGCAGTTGGTCCTATCCCTTCTTACGATATTCAAGGCAGAGTTAAAATTGCGGTTTGGCCACTTAAACGCTTTGGTCTGGTTGAAGGATATTAGAACCTGTTAACTTGTTTTTCTATCGATGAACCCCGTTTACCAAGTTTGTAATCAATTAAGCTTAAAACAACTTGTAAACCTGCCAGGTTTTTTTGAGAAATTTTTACGCGTTTCTAGGAAAAAGACTTAAAAGTACGTACTGTTTTGCGAGGCTTCCGTTCCTTGCGATTTGTAATCAAGTAAAATTTGAACAAATCGTAAGGAACTTAGGCAGTTTTTTTTTGACGACGTATCAGGGCAGGGAAAAATAAACGCACCGAGTAGGTACATCTTGCCTAAATTCTTCCAAGCTTCGCAAGGCACTCGTTAAGGCAATTCGCAATTACGGAGACAAGTCTAGTGTAACGATGTGATTTTATAAAACAATCAGTTAAATAATTGTTTTATAAATTAATTAATGCTATAGTCAATACTTGTAAAGGGTTTTTAGGGTGTTTTTAGTAACTTTTTGTAAGCCCTAACATATACGTTTTATATTAAGGAGTAAGATATTTATGACAATTTCAAAAGAATTTCACATTATAGCGGAGACTGGAATTCATGCTCGTCCAGCAACTTTATTGGTACAGGCGGCATCAAAGTTTTCTTCTGAAGCTAATTTAGAATACAAAGGAAAGAGCGTTAATTTGAAATCTATCATGGGCGTTATGTCTTTGGGCGTTGGTCAAGATGTCGATGTAAAAATTTCTGTAGAAGGTGCAGATGAGACAGGGGCAATGGCAGGTATTGAGGAAGTTATGGTGAAAGAAGGCTTGTCTAATTAAATGAAAAAGCTAAAAGGAATTGCCGCTAGTGATGGTGTTGCAGTTGCGAAAGTTTATTTACTTGTTCCGCCAGATCTGTCTTTTAAAAAGATGGTTGTGGATGATACGGATCAAGAAGAATCACGTTTTGATGCTGCTTTAGCGGCATCAAAAATTGATTTGCAGGACATTCGTGAAAAAGCAGCTCAATTACTAGGTGATGCAGAAGCTCAGGTGTTTGATGCCCATTTAATGGTTCTAGCTGATCCGACAATGATTGATGATATCAAGTCAAAGATTCGAGCAGAGAAGGTCAATGCAGAAACAGCTTTAAAAAATATTACTGATGGATATATAAGTCTTTTTGAAAACATGGATGATAACGCTTACATGAAAGAGCGTGCAGCGGACATTCATGATGTTACTAAGCGTGTTTTAGCTCATTTGTTAGGTGCCAAGTTGCCTGATCCGACAATGATTGATGAGGAAGTAGTTGTAGTTGCTCATGACTTAACACCGTCTGATACGGCGCAGCTTAATCGCAAATTTGTGAAAGCTTTTGTAACAGATATTGGTGGAAGTACTTCGCATTCAGTGATTATGGCCAGATCTCTTGAAATTCCAGCAGTTGTAGGAACTAATAATATTACTTCTTTGGTAAAAAAAGGCGATTTTGTTGCTGTTAATGGTCTAAGTGGTAAAGTGGTTGTTAATCCAACTTCTGCTGAAAAAGATGATTTTTTAGCAGAAGGTAAGAAGTTCTTGACACAAAAAGCTGAG
>JAIRLR010000098.1 GCA_031259195.1 Streptococcaceae bacterium
ATTACCATGATTTAGATTACCATCCGTATACGCCGATGACTAATTGTTGTTTAATTGATTTTAAGAGCATGTTGAAAAATGGTTTTAAAATTGGAAATGCCGAGGTGGTGTCTCCTAAATCAATTCAAACAGCAACAGCACAAATGAGTCAGATTATTGCCAATGTGGCTTCTAGTCAATACGGTGGATGTTCAGCAGATCGGGTGGATGAGCTTTTAGCACCATACGCAAAGCTAAATTATGGCAAGCATATGGAAGACGCTAAGCAATGGGTCTCTGAAGAAAAATGGGAAGAGTATGCCAAAACCAAAACACAAAAAGATATTTATGATGCAATGCAATCATTGGAGTATGAGATTAATACCCTGTTTACTTCCAATGGACAAACACCATTTACCTCTCTGGGCTTTGGTTTGGGCTCAAATTGGTTTGAGAGAGAAATTCAGCAAGCGATTTTAAAAATTCGCATTACAGGTTTAGGAAGCGAAAAAAGAACAGCGATTTTTCCGAAGCTAATTTTTACTTTGAAACGTGGATTGAATTTAAACGAAAAAGATCCAAATTATGACATTAAGCAACTTGCTTTGAAGTGCGCTACAAAGCGTATGTATCCTGACATTTTAAGTTATGATAAAATTATTAAATTAACAGGATCATTTAAAGTGCCGATGGGCTGCCGTTCATTTTTACAAGGTTGGAAAGATGAAAATGGAAATGAAGTCAATGCAGGACGGATGAATCTTGGTGTTGTAACTTTGAATCTTCCGCGTATTGCTTTAGAGTCTAAAGGCGCTATGAATAAATTTTGGCTGATTTTAGCTGAGCGTTTGGAGATTATCAAAGATGCGTTGGTCTTTCGAATTCATCGTTGTAAGGAAGCCAAACCTTCAAATGCGCCAATTTTATATCAAAATGGGGCGTTTGGGAAACGTTTAGACCGAAAAGGAAGTGTGAATGAGCTGTTTCGTAATCGAAGAGCAACTGTTTCGATGGGATATATCGGTTTATATGAAGTGGCAACATCCTTTTATGGCCCTGAATGGGAAGATAACGATGAAGCTAAAGAGTTTACGCTTGAAATCATGGAAATTCTAAAAGCGCATGCTGATCTTTGGAGTGAAGAATATGGATATCACTTCTCTATTTATGGAACCCCTTCTGAGTCATTAACGGACCGCTTTTGTCGCTTAGATGCGCAAAAATTTGGAAAAGTGGCAGATATTACAGATAAAGAATATTATACGAATTCATTTCACTATGATGTTCGTAAAAAGCCAACTCCTTTTGAAAAATTAGATTTTGAAAAAGATTATCCAAAGTACTCTTGCGGTGGCTTTATTCATTATTGTGAATATCCTGTATTGCAACAAAACCCTAAAGCACTAGAAGCCGTTTGGGATTATGCCTACGATCGTGTGGGCTATTTAGGAACGAATACACCGATCGATCATTGTTATGAGTGTGAATTTGATGGTGACTTTAATCCGACAGATCGTGGTTTTGAATGCCCAAATTGCGGCAATACAAATCCTGCAACTAGCGATGTTGTAAAACGCACTTGCGGCTATTTAGGAAATCCGCAGGCACGTCCGATGGTGCGAGGACGCCATAAAGAAATAAGTAGTCGCGTTAAACATATGTAAAGGCTAAACTTGCCCCATAAGTTTTAGAGCCTGTTAACTTGTCTGTCTATTGATGAACCCCGTTTACCAAGTTTGTAATCAATTAAGCTCAAGCAAAACGCAAGCGTAGCGAGGCTATTTCGAGGCTTTCGTTTCTTGCGATTGTAATCAAGTAAAACTTGAACAAATCGTAAGGAACCCGACAGGCTTTTTAACGAAGAAAAGCAAAAAATTACCAGAAAAGTCACACCAAGTAGGTACATCCTGTCTAATCTCTTCCAAGCTGCGCTTGCCAATCTTAAGGTAAGTTCGCACCGAGTAGGTACGTCCGCACCTTTACTCTGTCAAGCTGACGCTTGCCAATCTTAAGGTAAGTTCGCAATTGGAGACAAGTTAACAGGTTCTATGGTAAAATTTATTCATATCACAACATGAAAGGGCATAAAAATGACTTCTTACTCCGTAACTGTTTATACAGATGGTGGTTCAAGAAATACCGGAAATGTTAAAGGCGGCCATGTACTTCCTACAGATAAAGCAGCCTGGGCTTTTTTGATTTTATATGAAAATCAAAAGATCACTGGAAGTGATAGTGTTTTTGGTGCCACCAATAATCAAATGGAACTTTCAGCAGTACTTGCAGCTTTGCGCGAGCTTTATCGCATGAAACTCAATCAAGAAAACATTTTGTTAATTTCTGATTCCAAATATGTGCTGGATTCTATTAATAAAGGATGGCTTCAGAAATGGGCAAAAAATAATTGGATAAACTCATCAAAGCAAGAAGTGAAGAATCGCAACTTATGGGAAGCTATCTACAAAGCTCTACCTTACTTTCAAAGAATTACATTTGAATGGACAAAAGGGCATGCTAATAGCGATGGGAATAACTATGTAGATAAGTTACTTAATCAAACAATGGATCAAATGTAAAAAAACGATTTCAAGTTCTAGAATTTGAAACCGTTTTTTAAATTCTTGAAAATGCGCTATTCTATAAGCCATTTTCTGTACTTATCTAATCTCAAGAAAAAAAGATAAGTGATAATCATCTATCTGCAATTTTTTGTTTCATACAACAAAAAACCACTCCTTTTTGCGTTCATTTCCGCTTTAAAAGATGCCCCTACCATAAGTTTGGGTTGCTCGCTCGAGGGGTTTACCGCGTTCCACCATTTAAATTTCTTTAAATGCTTCGTCACTGTGGCACTTTCAAGGATACTGATACATAGTTTAAAAACCTTAGTATGTTTTCCTGCCGTTATCTAAAATTCCGTTTATAATAGGCAGAGTTTTAAAGATACCTAGCCTTATTTTTTCAGCTAGCACGAACACTACAAGCATCGCAGCTTGTGCGAGTATGGACTTTCCTCAGCTTGTATTGCTAAATATAAACCGCGATTATCCGAATAACGCAAAACAAATTTAAAACCTCGTATACTATAACACTTTGATTTAACACTAACACATCTTCAAAACAAATCAATGATTATCGACTTCCAGCCATCCCTTCGATAGAAATTCTTGATTATTTATTTGATAGTTTTCAGGTGCGTTTGCTTTTTTCATAAACTTTGTAATTTTTTGATCAAGTGCCAACCAACCACGTTTTCCGATATGAATCGTATCATACATAAAATAAGGTTCATTATTACAACCGACAAAGTCGACCACATTATTAAAACCTTGCGAGTTTAGTTGATATTTTATTTTTTTCGAAAATTTTTTCATCATCGACTGTCTAAGTCCGGTGTATTTCATCCATTTGCCATTTACTGGTGGAATTACAAACAAAACATCATTATGATTTTTGGCAAATAAATTTAAAAGCAACTGCAAATCATTATACTCCATACCATGCAAAAAGTTGGTTTTGATTTGCGCATTTTTCATTTTTTTAAACCCTTTACCAACCTCATATTTAAAAAAGAAGTCATTAATTCCGTAAGGATTGGATTTAGATTGTTTTTTTCCTAACTTATAAGCCAGATGATCTAGCTTTTTCTGATCATACTTATTTGGCAATTTTTTCTCCAAGTCCTTTATATTAACAAAAGATACTGGGAGAAATAATTTCTGAAATAAAGCGTCTTCAGCTTCTAAAAAATTATATTGTAAACTGTTAATAGCCTTTAAGCTCATATCAAGCTTTTTGCCATGCGCAAGCAAAGTTAAATTTTTGCGTAAAAGAAAATCCCCTTTTATTAATGAAAATTTTAACAAGCGCTTTGCCATAAATTTGGTTGTTATATCAGAAGGATCGGCGGATTTGATATAGTGGTAAAGATCCTTGGTCGTTACGTACCTTTTAAAAGCAGAAGAAACCATCCCTCCATGTAAACTTATCTCGCCTTGCTTACTTTTTTTGGTTTTAAACCACTGCGGAGAAAAAATAAAAATAAGTTTACGATGATTTAACTCGTTCTTTAACCCATCCATATAAAAATAATGTGCCAGAGAATGCGCACCATTGAAGCCGATTAAAAATGGTGCATAGTCACGCTGATATTTAGCTGCTAAAACACTGGGATGAAAAGAATCAAACTTAAACAACTCCGAAGAACCCATAATTGGCAAATATTTTTTATTCTCCAATGCTTGATGTTTGATATTATCACTGGTAAATACTTCTATTGATTGCGGCAGATTCGCAAACTTATCAGTTTCTTTTTCTGTATAGCGATGAGTTTTGTTAAGCGGCGAAAATAACAGAATTGCAACCAGAATAAAAGCGCAAAAAAGTGGTCCAAATGCTTTGAAAACAGACGTTTTACGCATTTATTTTTTCCTCAATTCGCATAGCGATTTTAGCTGCGGTATTCCAGTCAAGGCGATCCATTTCTGAAGGTGGCAACGAGATATTAAATTTATTTTCTAACTCTACAATCAATATAATTGCTCGCATCGAATCTAAAAGTCCTTCTTCAAATAAATCCAGATCCTCATTAAGACGAAAATCATCCGCGCCCGTTATTTCTTCAATCACATCAAATACTTCTTCTTTCATTTCTAAAACTCCCTACTTTAGAACCTGTTAACGATCTCCGTAATTGTGACTTTTCTGGTAATTTTTTGCCTTTCTTCGTCAAAAAGCCTCGATTTAGCACCGCTAAACCTACGTTTTTTTTCTAGAAATGCACAAAAATTTTTCAAAAAATCCATCAATAGAGAGATCGTTAACAGGCTCTTAGAATCTTATCAAAAATTCCTGAAAAAATTAAAAAGATAAAGAAAACCGCATGCATTGTCAAAAAAATATTTAAACAATCCATCAATTTATTTTCCGGTACTAAGCCTTTATGCTTCTTTTTAAAACGAATCCAAGCGTCTGTTGTACACATTAACAAAGTATGGAACAGTCCATAAGCAATAAAATACCAAGTAAAACCATGCCAGAGTCCCATTAATAAAAATAACACAAAATAACTAAGATTACTGATCTTCACTGGCGACTTAATCAACTTTTTCTTCATCAGAAAGTAAACTAAACGCATATAAACAAAATCGCGAAACCAAAAAGATAGCGACATATGCCAGCGATTCCAGAATTCTTTAATATTCCTAGATAAAAACGGTAGATGAAAATTCTTAGGAATCTCATAACCCATAAGATAACTAACGCCAATTGCGAAAAGTGAGTATCCTGCAAAGTCAAAGAATAAGTGAAGGCTATAAACATACATATATATTATTAAATAAAATAAAGAAGGGCCAGGGATTGCTTTTTCTCTAAGAAAATTTAAGAGTTCATAATCTAAAAGGTGCGCAAGCAAAAATTTATATAAAAAACCTAGAAAGATATAAAAAATGCCTTTTTCTAAAAATCTTATATAATCTTTGACAGGCGCATGTAATTCTTTTTGAAACCTACGAAAGCGATCAATCGGACCACTAGAAATCGTTGGAAAAAAATATAAAAAATATAAAAAATCTAAAATCGGAACTTTTTTAATCAAGTTATCCCGTAATTCCATAATAATATTCACCGTCTTAAAGGTTATATAAGAGATTCCTAAAAAGGCAAAAATAGAGCTGTGTCCCATAAAGACCGGCCAAAATTTTACACAAAATAAAGGGACTAGTGATAACAACAAAATGCCAACAAAAACAAGTGTTTGATTTAAATTCAACTTTTGCTGATACCACTCATACCCTTTGATCAGACAAAGCTGATAAATTCCAAAAAAGATTAGCGCCAAACCTGCATGGTAATTTTTCCCGCCAAAACTTAGACTCAAAAAAAGAAGCGTAAATAAACTTTGATAAACCATTACTTTTCGACCAAAGATTTGAGCAATAATGATCGGAGTCAAAGCAATTCCTAGTAATATAAAATAAAAAGGGGATCCATATGGTGT
>JAIRLR010000062.1 GCA_031259195.1 Streptococcaceae bacterium
TGCTATCGAGTTAAACTACAAGGCCAAAAACGGCGAAACTTATATTTTTCATTTGATTGATACACCAGGACATGTGGATTTTACATACGAGGTATCGCGTTCACTAGCGGCTTGTGAAGGCGCTGTTTTGGTGGTAGATGCAGCGCAAGGTATTGAAGCGCAAACTTTGGCTAATGTATATTTAGCTTTGGATAATGATCTAGAAATTTTACCGGTGATTAATAAAATTGATCTGCCAGCAGCTGATCCTAAGCGAGTGCGAAGTGAGATCGAAGATATCATTGGCATTGATGCTAGTGAAGCTGTTTTAGCCAGTGCGAAAGCTGGCATTGGGATTGAAGAGTTATTGGAGCAGATCGTTGCTAAGGTCCCTGCGCCGAAAGGCTCTATTGCGGCACCTTTAAAGGCTTTAATTTTTGATTCAGTTTATGATTCGTATCGCGGTGTGATTTTAAATATTCGTGTAATGGATGGTGCAGTGAAACCAGGAGATACTATTCAGTTAATGTCAAATGGTAAAACATTTGAAGTGACTGAGGTAGGTGTTTTTTCGCCCAAAGCGATTCAAAGAGAAGAGTTGATGGTAGGAGATGTTGGGTATTTAGCAGCCGCTATTAAGACAGTACAGGATACCCGTGTTGGTGACACCATTACTTTAGCAAATAATCCGACAAGCGAGGCTTTGCCTGGTTATCGAAAACTGAACTCCATGGTTTATTGTGGATTATATCCGATTGATACCTCGCGTTATAAAGATTTACGTGAAGCTTTGGAAAAATTACAGTTAAATGATGCTGCTTTAATGTTTGAACCTGAAACTTCACAAGCTTTAGGGTTTGGTTTTCGCTGTGGCTTTTTGGGGCTTTTGCATATGGATGTAGTGCAGGAGCGACTTGAGCGTGAGTTTAATCTAGAGTTGATTATGACTGCGCCTTCGGTTATTTATCATGTCAATTTAATGGATGGAGGGCAGATGATAGTGGATAATCCAGCTGCTTTTCCTGAGAGCGTTCGCATTAAAGCAGTGGAAGAGCCTTATGTTAAAGCTAAGATTATGGTGCCAAATGATTACGTCGGTGCAGTTATGGAGTTGCCCCAGAGAAAACGCGGCGAGTTTGTGACAATGGATTATATGGATGATTATCGGGTCAATGTTCTTTACAATCTTCCACTATCCGAGATTGTTTTTGATTTTTTTGATAAGTTAAAATCCAGCACCAAAGGCTACGCCTCTTTTGATTACGAAATAAGCGGATATCGCGCAAGTAACTTGGTTAAGATGGATATTTTACTAAATAGCCAAAAAGTTGATGCATTGTCGTTTATTGTTCACCGCGACTTTGCTTATGAACGTGGAAAAACGATAGTAGAAAAATTAAAAAAAATAATTCCTCGTCAACAGTTTGAAGTGCCTGTACAGGCGGCAATTGGTCAGAAGATCGTGGCGCGCAGTGATATTAAAGCGCTGCGGAAAAATGTTTTGGCAAAGTGTTATGGTGGTGATGTGACGCGTAAGCGCAAGCTTTTGGAAAAACAAAAAGAAGGCAAAAAGCGCATGAAGCAGATCGGAAGTGTGGAAGTGCCGCAAGAAGCGTTTTTAAGTGTGCTTTCAATGAATGAAGATGAGAAAAAGAAATAAGGAGATTGCTATGTCAAAGATTTTAGTTTTTGGTCACCAAAACCCTGATACAGATGCTTTCGCTTCAGCTATCGGCTTTTCTTACTTAGCAAAGCAAAAGTTTAAGCTAAATACCGAAGCCGTTGCTTTAGGGCAACCAAACGAAGAAACGAAGTATGCATTAGATTTTTTTAAGATAGACTCTCCACGTGTTATTAAATCTGCTGCCTCAGAAAATGTGGATACGGTTATCTTAACGGATCATAATGAATTTCAACAGTCAATTAGCGATATCAAGGAGCTTACAATCTGGGGTGTGGTTGATCATCATCGGATTGCTAACTTTGCCACAACGGATCCTGTGTTTTTTAGGGCAGAGCCAGTAGGCTCATCTTCATCAATCGTAGGACGAATGTTTAAAGAAAACCAAATAGAAATTCCTAAAAGAATTGCAGGGATCCTTGTATCAGCCATTATTTCTGATACATTATTATTTAAATCACCAACAACTCATCCAAGTGATCGCACAATTGCGCAATATTTAGCAAAAATCGCCGGGGTCGATCTTGAAGTTTATGGTTTGGAGCTGTTAAAGGCTGGAGTCAATTTAGCCTCTAAATCAGAAAATGAATTGCTAAGCTTAGATGCAAAAACTTTCCCTTTAAATGGACAAAATGTGCGGGTTGCTCAAATTAATACTGTCAATATTGCTGAGATTTTAACTCGTCAAAATGCTCTAGAAAAAGCAATGAAGTCTGAGAGTGAACAAAATGGTTATAGTGATTTTATTTTGATGATCACAGATATTTTGAATAGTAATTCTGAAATTTTAGTTGTAGGTGAAAATCAGAGTAAAGCCGAAGCAGCCTTTAACGTTAAGCTTCAAGATAACCGTACTTTCCTAAAAGGCGTGGTTTCTCGTAAAAAACAGATTATTCCTCAGTTGACGGAAGCGTTTGAGTAAGAGAGGTATCAAGTGAAAAAAACAAGGCAAAATGTATTCGATTCATGCATTAATTATGGGGTATTAATGCCTGTTTTTGTTTTAATATTAATTGGTTTGCTGTCGCTTTTTATTGCTTTAAAGCATTCACCTTACGAGAAAGTTCTACTAGTAGAGATGATGGCAAAGCAGATGGCATGGATTGTTATTGGTGTGATTGCAATGATTGTTGTAATGCATATCAATTTACATGTCTTATGGTTGTTATCTATTCCCTCATATCTTTTAGGACTGGGGGCGATGATTTTGCCGCTGTTTTTTTATAATCCATCCTTGGTAAAGGCAACTGGCGCGAAAAACTGGGTTAGCATTGGTTCTCAAACGTTATTTCAACCTTCAGAATTAATGAAAATTGCTTATATTTTATTTTTGGCTTGGATTATCATGCGGCATAATACCAAGTTTTTGGAACGAAAAGTTTCCAGTGATTTGTTTTTAATTGGCAAACTGCTGCTGGCAACTCTGCCAATACTTATAATGCTAAAACTACAAAATGACTTTGGGACTGTTTTGGTTTTCTTAGCTATTTTATGTGGCATGACAGTACTATCTGGCGTTTCTTGGAAAATTTTATTTCCGGGAATTTTAGCAATTTTACTTTTGATTGGCATTTTTATTTTTTTAATAACTAATGACTTGGGACGACAGATTCTTAAAAAAACCCATATTTTACAAAATTATCAGTTAGCGCGAATTGATGCCTGGCTTAATCCCTTCCATGATGCAACTGGAAAGTCTTATCAGCAAAAGCAAGGATTGCTTGCAATTGGTTCAGGAGGGTTGCTTGGAAAAGGTTTTGATAAAACACAAGTTTATGTTCCTGTTCGCGAGTCAGATATGATTTTTACCATAATTGGTGAAAATTTTGGTTTTGTTGGCAGCACATTGGTTATTCTATTATATTTTCTTTTGATTTATCATATGATTAAAATCACTCTTGAATCAAATAACCAATTTTACACCTATATTGCAACAGGTTTGATCATGATGATTTTATTTCATGTTTTTGAAAATGTTGGCGCTAATATTGGTTTGCTGCCTTTAACAGGTATCCCGCTTCCGTTTGTATCGCAGGGCGGATCCTCAATGGTAGGAAATCTTTTAGGTGTTGGTTTGATGTTGTCTATGTATTATAGGAGATCGATATGAAAGTTAGAAAAGCAGTGATTCCTGCAGCTGGTTTAGGTACACGTTTTTTGCCGGTAACGAAGGCGATGGCTAAAGAGATGCTGCCAATTGTGGATAAGCCGACAATTCAATTTATTGTTGAAGAAGCATTGGCATCAGGAATTGAGGATATTTTAGTTATTATCGGCAAGGGAAAACGTTCGATTGAAGATCATTTTGACTCTAATTTTGAATTGGAAGAAACGCTTCGTAGCAAGAGTAAAAACGAACTGTTAAAAATGGTAGAGGAAACAACAAATATTAATCTTCATTTTATTCGTCAGCCTTATCCTAAAGGCTTGGGACATGCAGTGCTTCAAGCCGAAGCATTTGTAGGTGGGGAACCCTTTGTCGTAATGCTTGGGGATGATTTGATGATGGATAAAACTCCTTTGACAAAGCAGCTGATGAATGATTACAAAAAAACACACGCTTCAACTATTGCTGTTATGAAGATTCCTCATGAAGAAGTTTCTTCCTATGGGGTGATTGAACCACATGGTGAGGTGAAAGGCGCTTTATACAATGTTGCTTCCTTTGTGGAAAAACCCAAATCTGAAGAAGCTCCCTCAAACTTAGCAATTATCGGTCGTTATTTGTTAACTCCGGAAATTTTTGATGTTTTAAAGCATCAAAAACCTGGTGCAGGAGGTGAGATTCAACTAACAGATGCAATCGATGCCTTAAATAAAACCCAAAGAGTGTTTGCCCATGAGTTTAAAGGAAAACGCTACGATGTTGGCGATAAATTTGGCTTTTTAAAAACATCAATTGAGTATGGTTTAACACATGATCAAGTAAAAGATGATCTTAAAAAATTTATTATCAAGTTGGGTAAAAAGCTTGAAGCAGGAAAAGAAGTCAAGCTTGCTTTAAATAACTTGGATAAAATATTTTCAGAAAATAAAAACGTAGAAGGAAGTTAATAATGCCAGTCTTATTTTTAAACTTTAATGAAATGCTGCAAAATTTATTAAATCAGCAAGTTTTGTCTTTTTATATGGTTATGATTGCCATCATCTTTATTGAAACGGGAATTGTGATCTTTCCCTTTTTGCCAGGAGATTCTATTTTATTTTTTGCTGGCAGTTTAGCAGCTTTAAAAAGCTCAGAAGTCTCGGTTTGGTTTTTGATAATTAGCTTATCGATCACGGCATTTATTGCTAATATGCTGAATTTTGAGCTAGGAAAACGCTTTGGCGAATCTTTGCCAAGGCATCCAAAGTTTAGTAAATTTTTAAAACCGAAACATATTGAAGAAGCGCATAAATTTTTTAAAAAATATGGAACTTTTGCTGTTTTTTTAGGGCGTTTTATGCCGATTATTCGGACAATTGTGCCGTTTACTGCTGGTAGCAGCTTTATGCCGTATAAAAAATTTGTGACTTTTAATTTTTTAGGCGGCGTTACTTGGGTTGTTTTATCTGTTGGCGCAGGATTTTTATTTGGTCAAGTTTCTTTTGTGAAAAAACATTTTGAAGCCATTATGTTGGCAATTATTTTTATTTCTTTATTGCCAGCAGTAATTATGGCAGCAAAACGTTGGTTGAAAAACAGACAAACGTCTTGATCCTAAATTTATAATTAACCTAATCAAAGTGTTATAATTCTCCATAGAAAAATTTAAGGAGGCAAAAAAATGACTGGTGGTGATATTGCGTTAATAATTATTGCTGCAGCTTTTTCATTGTTGGTTTTAACGCTGATTATTTTATCCAGCAAAGTAGTCAAAATGGTGAACTCTCTAAATCAGACGATTGAAACAACTAATAAAACGATTGGTGTTGTTACAAAAGAAGTTGATGTGCTAACTCATCAAGTAGATGTATTGCTGAGCAAAACCAATGCTTTAGTGGAAGATGTAAGTGAAAAAGTCGCAACAATCGATCCTTTCTTTACAGCTGTAGCTGACTTAAGTGTAAGTGTTAGTGACCTAAACACACAAAGTCGTAAGTTATTAACACATGTTAGTGCCAGTACCAAAACGGCTGGTAAAATTGCATCAATGACCGTTTTAGGAAGGCATGCTTTTAAGCTCTTAAAAAAGAGAAATAAGAAAAAAGGAAGATGATGATGGGAGAATCAAGTAGATTTTTTAAAGGTGCTTTTTTGGGTGGAGCAACAGCTTTAGTTGGTGCTGCTTTATTATCTCCCAAAGCTAAAAACGCGTTACGCAAAGATATGCATGATAAAATCAATGGGTTTACAAAACAATATCCCGAAGCCACAGAATTTGTAAAAAATAAAACAGGCGATGTATTGGATTGCTTAGAAATTATAAAAGAAAATTTAAATAAATATACAGATGGCAAGTTTGATAGTTGGCTAAATAAAACCTTTGACCAGCCTACTTCTTTTGAAGAAACTTCAGTTAAAATGACTGATGAATTACCAAAAGAGGAAGATATTGTTCTTACAATGGATAATTTTGTAACTAGTGATCAATAAAAAGACAAGTTAAAAGGTTCTAAGTAGCAAATTTTAGATAACTATTTCACATTTTTTGTGACTTTTTTTGTTTCTGTCCTTACGTTTCTTTTTGTTATAGAGTTTGTTAGAATGGTGAGGTTAAT
>JAIRLR010000104.1 GCA_031259195.1 Streptococcaceae bacterium
CCAAACGAAGTTCGGCGAGGGTCTTTAAGAGATTTTATCTCCATTTTAAGTTTTTGTATATTCATAAGTTTATTATTGCGGTTTTATGAAAAAAAGTAAATGCTGTTGCCCTGGTTTTAGAGCCTGTTAACGATCTCGCTATTGATGAAATTTTTGGTTAATTTTTAGGCAATTTGCGGAAAAAAACGCAGAATAGCGAAGCGTTAGTGCTATTTCGAGGATTTTTGACAAAAAAGTGTCAAAAATTAAACAAAATTGCGCAATTCTGGAGACAAGTTAACAGGCTCTTAAAGAAGACGTGCTTGCTGCATGTAAATAGTAAACATATCGAGGAGGCAAATGTTTTATGAACTTTAGAGTTGGTCACGGCTTTGACGTGCACGAGTTAGTTGCGGGGAGGAAATTAATTCTCGGTGGTTTAGAGATTAATTTTGAAAAAGGACTTTTAGGGCATAGTGATGCAGATGTTTTGCTGCATGCGATTGCTGATGCTTTGCTTGGAGCAGCGGGTTTGGGCGATATTGGCCACGCTTTTCCTCCAAATGATCCTGAAATTGAGGGGATTTCGTCGATGGATATTTTACGAAAGTCTTTTTTACGCGTACATAATCTTGGATATAGTACTTCAAACATTGATGCGACAATTTTGGCTGAGCAGCCTAAGATGAGGCCCTATCTTCAAGCGATGATTAAAAATATTGCAACTATTTGTGAAATAAGGACAAGTCAAGTAAACTTGAAGGCAACAACAACTGAAAAGCTAGGTTTTATCGGTCGCAAAGAAGGAATGGCAGCAGAGGCTGTGGTTCTTATTTTTATGGAGAAATAGGAGAGTTAAAATGGAGGCGAAAATGCGTGTGCGTTATGCACCTTCCCCAACAGGATTGCTTCATATTGGCAATGCAAGGACGGCTTTGTTTAATTATTTATATGCCAGACATAATGATGGTGAGTTTATTATTCGCATCGAGGACACGGATCGGAAGCGTCATGTTGAGGATGGGGAAACTTCACAGCTTGAAAATTTAAAATGGTTAGGACTTGATTGGGACGAAGCGCCGCAAAAACCTGGAAAGTTTGGTCCTTACCGTCAGTCGCAGCGTTTAGATATTTACCAAAAATATGTCCAAGATTTGCTGGATCGTGGTCTTGCGTATGAGTCGTATAAAACGGAAGAAGAGTTGGCACTTGAACGGGAAAAGCAGGAAGCAAACGGCAAGACGCCTAAGTATCTTTATGAATATGCAAAAATGACGGAAGATGAGATTGCCAGTGCGCAAGCCGCAGCCAAGGAAGTAGGTCTGAGCCCCGTTGTGCGTTTAAAAATTAAGGCAGAGGCTGTTTATAAATGGTGTGATTTGGTTAAAGGTGAGATTGAGATTATCGGCAGCAATGTCGGTGGTGACTGGGTGATTCAAAAGCGTGATGGTTATCCGACGTATAACTTCGCGGTTGCCGTTGATGATCACTTAATGGAAATTACGCATGTCTTGCGTGGGGATGATCATATCGCTAATACACCAAAGCAGCTAATGGTTTATGAAGCATTTGGTTGGCAAGCGCCAACATTTGGGCATATGACCTTGATTATTAATAGTGAGACAGGCAAGAAACTTTCCAAGCGTGATGTAAATAGTTTGCAGTTTATTGAAGATTATCGCAAGAAAGGCTTTTTACCAGCAGCTATTTTTAATTTTATTGCTTTATTGGGGTGGAATCCTGGTGGTGAGGAAGAGATTTTCTCGCAAAGTCAGTTAGTTGAATTATTTGATGAGAAGCGTCTATCAAAGACGCCAGCGACATTTGATCAGAAAAAATTAGAATGGATGAATAATCAGTATATTAAAGCAGCTAATTTTGATTGTGTGTTTGAACTGGTACGTCCGTTTTTGCTGGAAGCGGGTCGATTATCTGAAATCTCGGATAAAAAAGAGTTGGCACGCGTAAAAAAAATTGTGGCATTATATCAATCGCAGTTAAATCATGGTGAGGAGATTGTTCGATTAACAAACTTATTTTTTAAAGCAGAGTTTTTAGTTAGTGATGAAGCTAAAGAAGCGTTAAAAGGGGAAACGGTGCCGCTAGTTTTAACAACCTTTTGCGATAAATTAAAAGCAATGAGTGAAGCTGAATGGACACGGGATAATCTTTTTTTGAAGATTAAAGAAGTACAAAAAGAAACCAGAGTTAAGGGCAAAAATCTTTTTATGCCAATTCGGATTGCCGCATCAGGAAAGATGTATGGACCAGAGCTGCCTGATACGATTGAGTTGTTAGGTAAAGAGGTCGCAATCGCGCATATTAAGCAAGTGCTTTCTGAGCTAAGTTAAATTATGGTAAAAAAAGATTTAACAGACTCTAAGAAAAAATGAGGAGCGTTTTTATGCAGGGCGACAGCATTTACTTTCCGCTTGTTTCGCGTACCTTATACTTGGTACTTACTTTTCTCTATACACAACGAAACTTTGTTCCAAAAATAAAAACCTCAATTACCGTGCTACTTCC
>JAIRLR010000108.1 GCA_031259195.1 Streptococcaceae bacterium
CCAACTCCACAGCCTCTTCCAAACTCATCAAAAAACGCGTCATTGAAGGATCAGTTACAGTCAACGGTTTTTCTGACTTAATCTGTTCGATAAACAAAGGAATCACCGAACCGCGCGAAGCCATCACATTCCCATAACGCGTTCCACAAATGACAAGTCTGTTCGGATCAACTGTTCTAGATCTAGAAACAAATGCCTTCTCCATCATAGCTTTGGAAATACCCATTGCATTAATCGGATAAGCCGCCTTGTCGGTAGAAAGACAAATAACCTTTTTCACTCCCATTGCATTTGCCGCTGTTAAAACATTATCCGTTCCAATAACGTTCGTCTTCACCGCTTCCATCGGAAAAAACTCGCAGGAAGGAACTTGCTTCAGCGCCGCTGCATGGAACACATAATCGACTCCATACATTGCATTTCGAATCGAAGCTAAATCACGAACATCTCCAAGATAAAATTTCAACTTTTCATTTTTATATTTTTTACGCATATCATCTTGTTTCTTCTCATCACGCGAAAAAATCCGAATCTCTTTCACTTCAGAATTCAAAAAACGCTTCATAACGGCATTGCCGAAAGAACCTGTCCCGCCGGTGATTAACAAAATCTTGTTGTTAAACATTTACTTCTCCAAAATACTCATCCATTTGATCCATTAATAATTTTTTATCGAAATGATCTTGATAATATCTTTGCGCATTCTTTCCCATTTTGGAAAAAAGCTGCTTTTCCATGCTTAACATTTTTTTAATATTTTGAAATAACCCATTCACATCTCCGGCTTCGCTACTAAAACCACATTCAGCTTCTTTAATAATGGACTGAATTTCACCACTTGCTGAAGCCAAAATTGGCATTCCACAGGCCATACAAGATTGAACTTTTGCTGGAATCACCTTTTCTAATAGCCGACCTCTACGCAAAATAATCAAAGCTACATCGCTATTTGCAAAATAATAAGGAATTTCCCGTGCAGGTTTTTGATCAATAAAATTAAAAAAATGAGCCACTTCTCTATCGCTAACTTCTTTTTGCAATTCTTTCTTAAATCGACCATCTCCAATAATATTAAATTGAACACCGCAATCAGCCTTCTCCAACAATCGCGCAACTTCTGGCAAAATTTCTAACCCTTGAGATTGACCAATATTTCCCGCAAAAGTAATTTGGAATCTTCCATTATTTTCAATCTCATTTTTTGCAGGTTCAACTTTCTGATAAAATTCTTCGGCATATTGAGGCCAAAATTGCATTTTTTCTGCATCGATTCCGTATTCATTTCCTTTTTCATGAAAGCTTTTCGAAGAGTTAAAAATTCGGTCACAATTTTTATAAATATACCGAACCATTCTGTCCAAATTTCTAATAATAAATTTATTTTTGACTCCAGTAGCTTCCTCCACACTCTCAGGCCATAAATCCGTCATATACAAATAACATGGAATTTTTTTCTTTTTCGCAAACCACACTCCTGGCAATGCTTGAGTCACCGGTGAAACTTCGTAAATAAACACGTAATCTGAATTCAATTTGCTAAATAACTTCCAAAACCACCCTGATACGACAAAAGAAAAATAATTAAGTATAAGCATTATCGAATTTGAACCACGAGCAATCAGCGGAAGTCTGATAATATCAATCTCTCCAAATTTTTCTTTTTTAACGCTAAAAAAATGATATCCTTCATAATATTTTCCTTGCGGATAATTTGGAATCCCTGTTAAAACGGTTACTTTATAACCGCGCTTTGCCCACTCTTGACAAATGTCATTAATTCGAAATTGTTCAGGATAAAAATATTGCGAAACCACTAAAATATTCTTCCTTTTCATCCTAAAAATAGCTCCGTTTCTTGAATCGATTGAACAAAATCGATCGGCACTGTAAACTCACAATTCAACTCTTTATCACAAACCAAATCTCCAAATGCTTTATTCCCCATCTTACCAATTGAACCAGGAAAATAACCAAGTAGTTTTATCAACCCGTTTGCCCAGGAAAATAAATAAATTTTTTTTCCGTGCGCCTTCGCAATTTCTTTTACCATGCAACTCGTACGAACATATTCCTTATTTTGCGGAAAAAACACCCCACCGCGCTGTGAATCAATCAATTGACGAACATATTCCGCTAAATTATCAATAAATAACATCGAGCGTTTATTTTTTATATCCGGAAAAATAGGTGTTTTTTGCGCAATTTTTGCCAACAATGGATAATTTCCTTTACTTCCTGGTCCGTAAATTATCGGCGGACGAATAATTGCAACATGAAAATTATTTCCATCTAAAGCTTGCAATCCAATTTCAGCTTGTAATTTGCTATCACCATAAAAATTTGAAGGAACGGGCTTTGTATTTTTATGAATAGTTTTTTCTTTGCCATAAACAATCAACGAACTCATATAAATAAATTGACTAGATTTTGTTTTACGATCTTCTTTATATTTCTCAGCTACTGCAATTGCTAAATCGCGATTAACCTGATAATAAAGCTGTTTTCCTTTTTCAGACACTTTATGAATATCGACATGCGCAATCCCAGCAACATGAAATACAACGTCATAAGGAAAAAAATCAAAATCTTCCCATGTTGAATTTTTTATATCAAGCGTATCAATTTGATATTTGCCAAACTCTTGCGTTTGCTGTATCCATTTCTCAAAAGATACCCCCACATAACTGTCTGCTCCGGTGATTAGTATTTTCTTCACACTAAACATCCTCTCCAGAAGTAGGATTTAAATCAACTAAGCACTTATCAAGATATCTCTCTTCACCAAACATTATAACACCAATAGTTCTAAAAATGATCTTAGCATCTAACAACAAGCTATGGTGTTCAACATAAGATACATCCAATTTATATCTATCTTGCAAATCCAAATAAATATTTCCTCTAATTTGAGCTAATCCAGTCATCCCAGGTTTCATATTCAATCTTTTTGAGATTTCATTATCATACTCTTCTAAAGAAGCAATCCGCTCCGGTCTAGGACCAACAAGACTCATTTCTCCTTTTATTACATTTAGCAATTGAGGTGATTCATCAATCTTACTCCTTCTAAGGAATTTTCCAATTAATGTTACACGATCATCATCTTTCATAACTTCCTGACCTTTGATCATTTGCCCCGATCCAAGCCTCATAGTTCTAAATTTATAAATCTTAAAAATTTTTTTGTACTGTCCTGGACGATCTTGAATAAAAAAAACTTTTCCTGGTGATGTAAACTTAATTAAAATAGCTATAATTACCCAAGTTGGAAAAAACAATACCAACAAAATCAAAGAAAATATAATGTCTATAACTCTTTTTAAGACTTTCTGCATGTTAATCCTCAACTTCATAATCAATCAGTATTAAGTATCCATCCTTTAACTTTATTTCGCCTTGCATCTTATTAGTTTTAGCTGACCATATTCTTATAATCTCACCACCATCATTATAAAAAGCACCTGGATACGGATGCGTTGTCGCACGTATCAACTTATCTGCTTCATGCATAGTCATCGATGAGAACACTTTCCCATCTTCAGGCGTTCTTCCTGGCCATTTAGTAGCTTTAGCTTCGTCTTGCTTTATCAAATTAACATCACCGCTTACAATATTATCCCAATATTTTGAAATAATTTCAACATGCATTTTATTAACTTTATTATATAATTCGGTTGCCGTTGTATGACTGTCCATATTGATGATACCTTGACCAATAATATCACCAGTATCTACACCTTCATCTAGTTTAAACATGGTCACACCTGTCTGAGCTAATCCTTTTATAATCGCCCAAGAAATCGAAGCTCTCCCTCTGCCAACAGGAAGAAGGGTAGGATGCATGCCGATACATCCCTTTTTAGGTGTTTCAAGAACTTGCTTTTTTGCTATCTGAGACCAACCAATAATAAACAACCAGTCAACTTTATACTTTTTCAATGCTTCAATAACTTCTAGATCGTTAATATTATCAATCTTTAAAAGCGGGATCGTTTCTTTAGTGGATATCTCATCAAGGTATATTCTGCCAGATTTATTCTTTGCCTTATCATCCTTCAATGTAATAAGTAAATCTAATTTGCCATCAATTCTGCAAATCTCTTCAATACAACTAAAACCTAACCTAACACAAGTTGCAAAAGCTACTTTTTTCCTCATGCAAACTAAAACCCTCTCCTAAAAACACTTTCAAAACTTTCAGCATAAAACATTCCAGCTTGTCCACCTCTATAAGCAGCTAAACCTTTTATAGCTTCATAACTTCTTGGATGAGGATATGGACGGCAAACACCTCTATACATTGACAATGCTTTAATTTTCATATCCACAGCCTCTTCTCCCACCTCAATAAAAATGTTAGGATTAAAGCCATTCATAGCTTTATTAAGCCCCCAATCTGTTGCTGAAGGCACTTCCATAAAAAGTAATTCCTTTAAAGGCGTGACATCTGACTGCCTTTGAAAGAGTCTAGCTGCTGCTTGACAAGCAAGGGAAGTATGCAAATGATCATTATTTAAATCAGAAGGATGATGGGTAAAAACAACTTCAGATTTAGTCTCATTGATCGCCTTTTCAATAAATTGAACTAACTTCAAATAAGGCACAGTATTAAACTTAATATTGGGAAACTCGCCTTTGATAATTTTTTTTACACCCAACAAACTTAACGAACTATTAATATCTTCATGCAGTTCCTTTATCTCCGGTCGATGCGCTCTGGCGCTCACTTCTCCAGAAAGCATACAAACGCTAACTGAATACCCCTCCTGAGCCAACTTATACATCACAGCCCCCGCACCCAGAACCTCATCATCTGGATGCGCCACTACTACTAAAAAATTCATACTTTACCTTTCACTAAGCTATAGGAATTCCAAGCAACCTCATTTGTGCTTCTGAAACATCAGGGCGACAGCATTTACTTTCCGCTTGTTTCGCGTACCTTATACTTGGTACTTACTTTTCTCTATACACAACGAAACTTTGTTCCAAAAATAAAAACCTCAATTACCGTGCTACTTCC
>JAIRLR010000110.1 GCA_031259195.1 Streptococcaceae bacterium
TATTTCGTTTTTTTAAAGGTGAGCGTAATTTTTATCTCCATCCATATGTTGTTAATTTGGTTTCAACTCTTGTGTTGATTCAAGCAATCATTAACTATCATGCTGGCCATAAGTTTATCGACTATGACTTATGGAAGCATTTTTTTCAGTTTATCAAAATCATTATTCTCGTTTTTATAAATTATTTTTTTATTCGCCAAACTATCACCACTCGCAAGCATATTATCCAGTTTTTAAAAGGAACTTTTATTTTTCTAGGAATGGCTTTTTTGATTGGCTTTATCCAAGAGCTGTATCTTAAAACAGGGCAATTAACAGGGATTGTTTCCTTTATTGGACGCTTTCTAGAAGCTAGGTGGCCAAAAACTTCTTCTTTTTACCAAAATGGCAGTTATGTACAGACCATTCCACGCATCAACGGACTATCTCAAGAACCATCAGTTTTTGCAAGTCAAATAGGCGTGCTTAGTTTCCCGCTTCTTCTATCATTGCTAAAAAATAAATTTAACTTATTTTTTGAGTCAAAAAATAAGAGTACCGTTCTTTATATGGCTTTCTTTTTATTAGCAACTACTCTTTCTATCTTAATCAAATCAACTAGTGGTCTAATCCTCGTTGTCTTAGCATGGGGCCTTCTTTTTTTGATCATCTTTAATAAGAAAAATAAAAAAATTCAATTAAGTATTTTTTCAATTTTGATGTTAAGTTTGATCACGCTAATTTTTGTTTACTTCGGCAGCCCTCGTGTGCAAAATTTTTTAAATGAATATCTGGTTCAAAAAATGCAAAATGACTCTGGAGTAAATCGAACGACGATCTCCATTGGCTTATTTAAAATTTTTTTGCATCATCCAATATTTGGCGTAGGTTTTTCCGGACCATATCTTTTTTATGCTATTGCTAAAAATGTTCACAATAATCAAGAATTTATAACTTTTTTTCTGGCTGACAAATATCTGCCACAGCTTAGTGAATTAGGGCAATATTTGGCAAATTACGGACTGATTGTTTTTGCACCGGTGTTGTATTACTTTGGAAAAATAAAAGTGAATTTTTTACAATTGAATAGAAGCAACCCAACTCATGATAAACTAATCCCTGTTGTAAATGATATGATGACTTACTTTTTAATCTTTTTCATCATTAGTCAGATATCCGTTATACGCACAATTAACAGCTGTTATTTATTTACTCTCTTTCTCTTTCCATCAGTACTGGAAATTTTGAAAAAACAAACTATTCCAAAAAATTGAAAATTTATTAAAATAATAAGAACCTGTTAACAGGTTTTAAGTTCTTTACGATTTGTTCAAGCTTTGCTTGATTACAAATCATTAGAACGAAAGCCTCGAAATAGCCAGCGCTACGCTTGCGTTTTAGGTGAGAGAAAACTTCGTTTTCTTTTATTTGTTACCTAAAAGCTTATGCTTTTAGCCTAGAAATGCGCAAAAATTTCTCAAAAAAACCTGGCAGATTTACAAATTGATTACAAACTTGGCAAACGGGATTCATCAATCGACAGACAAGTTAACAGCCTCTTATACATCAACTACTACCCTGGCTTTTAACAAAATTAATTTAGATCCGATAATTTTTTTTTGTAGCGCATTTTCTAGCGCTAATTTATATAAATTCATCTGCCCCAAGTAACGTTTTTTTACCGCTGTAATTTCTTTTTCTGAAGGATTGAATGGCAGATAGTCTGTTTTGTAGTCAAATAACAATACTTCCTCCCCAAAATCAATATAGCCATCGACAATTCCATGAATCAGCACCTTATCATCCGCATTGGAGTACTGCTTATAAATTTTACTTGGCGATAAAAGCATTGAAAATGGCTCTTCTCTAAAGACTTGCTTTTGATAAGCAAGCAATATTTCGCCAAACTCTGTTGCAAATAAATCAGTCAGCAACTTCACATCTACTTTTTCAGCAACTTGCTGCGCAATAATCCCTATTTCCACAAAATGTTTCAGCAGCTGCAAAAAAATTTCTTTCGTGGGTTTAACCGTTAAATTAACCGTTTGCAATAGCAAATGCATGGCTGTCCCGACTTTTGCTTGAGTTACTTTTCTTTCGCTTAGTTGACTTAAAAACTTAGGTGTTGTTAGTTTATCTGAAACGAAACGATGTACAGAAGGATTATTTTTTTCATTCCACTGCAATTTAGCAAATTGTTCAATATCAGGTTCTGCAAAAACACGTTTTAGCTCTGAAACCGATTGATACGTCGCTGTTTTTGTTGCTTTATCATAAAAATAATGAAAATCTAAACGTTGCTTTGCAATTTTAATCTCTTCTGCGTATTCTTGAATTTTTTCCTCTCCTGCCTTCAACTCTTCAGCTTTAAGTACTTGCATTTTTAAACGTTTTTCTCGAATCTCATTATCATCTACACGCGTTAAGGAAAAATGTGCTGGATGCTCCCTAAGCTGATGCTTATCTCTAACATCTCCATCTAAAGCAAAAGTGTCTGCATCTTTATGGCGTATTAATGACATCATCAAAAGATCCACAAAATTTTTCGTCTGCATTCGCGTCTCCTTTGTCAAAACAACTTCTTTTGATAGCACACCACTGGTCCATTTAAGCACTGATTTTTCCCAATCTTTAACGGATCCAACCAAAAAAAGTTTTTGTTCAGCACGTGTTAGGGCAACGTAAAATTTACGATACTCTTCAGAAAGTAGCTTCACTTGCTTAGCATGTTTAATCACACGAAAAGGCAAAGTTTCATATTTAAATCTTGTTGTTAAATCTAGCAGCTGGATTCCTAATCCCAACTGCTCATCCAAGATGGTATCTCTAGATAAATCACGCATATTAAAACTCTTGCTTAAGTTCAGCACAAAAACAACAGGAAACTCTAAACCCTTGGATTTATGAATCGTCATAATCTCAACGACATTCTCGCCTATTGTCACCATTGGCTCTGCCAAGTCCTTATCTTTCTTTTGCATCTTTTCAATAAAGCGCACAAACTGGAAAAGTCCCCGCAACTTATCTTCTTCAAACTGCGCTGCTCGTTCTACCAAAGCATAAAGATTGGCTTGTCGCTGCCTGCCATTTGGCATAGCTCCGATATAATCAATATATGCACTTTCTAAATAAATCTCCCAAAGCAAATCAACAAGCGACACTTCCCTGACCATATCCCGCCACTTGGTTAAACGGCTAATAAATCGCTTTATCTTAGGATTTTGCTTGGCTGATTTGTACGTCGCCTCATAAAAAGATTCTTGCTTATCTTGCAAACGAATCGCAACTAACTCTCGCTCCTTTAAACCCGCAATAGGTGAGCGTAAAACAGCCGCTAAAGGAATATCCTGATAAGGATTATCAATAATTTTCAATAAAGACATCATCGTCGTAACTTCCGTAGTTTGAAAATAGGTATTGGCATCCGCTACATGATTATTAATCCCGTAACTGGTTAAAATTTCCTGAATCTTGCTATTTTCACTTTTTGTAGAAGTTAAAATCACCATATCACGAAGTTTAATCGGCCGCATCACTTTTTGCTTCTCATCCCAAATTTCAAAAGATGTATCTACTAACTCGCGAATCTTTTGCGCTGTAAGATGAATTTCGCCTTCAATACTAGTGACAATCTCACTCTCATCATTTTCAAAGTCTTCATTTTCCTTTCGCTCATATAGTAAAATTTCAGGCTGAAAATGCTCTTTCTTAGGAAAAGTGTGCTTGCCAACTACTAGCTGCGCTTCTTCATCATAAGCTACTTGACCAACACTAGTGTCCATCAGCTGCATAAACACCAAATTGATAAAATGCAGCACTTCTTTACGCGAACGATAATTTTCCGCTAAAACAATTAAACGCCCATTCTGCTCCTGTTTAAATTGCTCATACTTTTCCATAAAAAGACTTGGATCGGCCAAACGAAAGCCGTAAATAGACTGCTTAACATCTCCAACCATAAACTGATTATCGCCACAACTGACTTTATTAATAATCTCAACCTGCAAGTGATTTACATCTTGATATTCATCAATCAAAACCTCAGAAAACTTACTTTGATAATATTTTTGTGCTTCAAAACATCCATCATCACTTTGATGATTTAAAATCTTTAAAGCAAAGTGTTCCAAATCACTAAAGTCTAAAAGATTGTCCTTAGCTTTTTGCTCTTGATATTTTTGGTAAAAAGCTAACGTTACAGCAACTAGCTCTGATACGATCGCTTTAGCTTTTTTTAACACTTCTAGATGATATGAGTTTGTTCTTAAATGATTTTCTGCAGCTACGATGGCACTTAACTTTTCTTTGGCATGCTCCCAAAAAGGTTTTAGCATCATTACTTCTTCATAAGTTTCTTCTTTTTTGCTGAAACGATATGGCGGAGTCTGAAAACAATAAAGACTTTCATCCCAATCATCTAAACAATCATTTGTTAAAAAGTTTTGCGCCTCCTTAATCCACTGCAAAACTTCCGTTGTCATATTTACCAGTTTATTGTTACCTGTATGTTCTGCCTTTTCTAAAAAAGCTTGATATGCCAGCTGACTGTCCTGAAGTTGTGCTAATAAATAAGGTTTAACATGATCTTGATAAATCGGAGCGTCTTTTAAACTATCATTAACTTCATAAAATTTTGTCAACGATGTTAACCAAGCTTTAGGGTTAGGAGCAACACGCGCAAATTCATATAATTTAAAAACAATTGCCTGCAAGCTGTCATCTGATTTATCCGTGGAAAAAGTCGAAATCAGCTCTTGAAATTTTTCAGCACCTTCTTCTGCCAAAGAAGCTTCAGCAAAGCGATCCCATACTTCTTCTTTTAACAGCTGTTTTTTTGTCTCATCCACCTGCAAAGAAAAACTGGGATCCATTTCTGCCAAATGAAAAAATCTTTTAATCACCGTTAAGCAAAAAGCATGAAAAGTTGAGATATTTGCTAAGGGTAACTCCTGCAGCTGCTTTAAAAAATGATGTCTAACTTCTTCGGATAGATTACCTTCACGCAGCTTTTGCTCAATTGCCGCCTTAATACGCGCCTTCATCTCACTAGCTGCAGCTTCCGTAAAAGTCACGATCAACAACTCCTGAACACCAATTCCCTGCATCACTTTTTGAATAACACGCTCAACCAACACACTAGTTTTCCCTGAACCAGCAGAAGCAGATACCAATAAATTTTCACCAGTATCATAGATGCCCTGCCATTGACTTTTAGAAAAAGGTGTCTTTGACTTGTTGTAATTTGGAATCATAAAAATCAACAGACCTCCTTGGCAGGGCGACAGCATTTACTTTCCGCTTGTTTCGCGTACCTTATACTTGGTATTTACTTTTCTCTATACACAACGAAACTTTGTTCCAAAAGTAAAAACCTCAATTACCGTGCTACTTCC
>JAIRLR010000010.1 GCA_031259195.1 Streptococcaceae bacterium
GTTTTTAGATATCCACGTTCATCAGTCGTTAAAAAATTTGTTGTCTTGTTCATATTATTCTTACCTCTTTTTTTAAATTTAACAATTTTTTCACTGATTTTCAATCATGAGGGGTATAGTTAATTTGAATGTAGAATACAATCAAATACAAAAAGATTCATTAACGGCGTATCGAGATGCTGAAGGTATAGTAATTGTTGTAGAAAATAACCTGTCTTTTGCACTTTATACCCAAAAAATTGCTGATATTATTCAAAAGGTTAAGGATGCAAAAGCTGTTAGTGAAAGTCCTCGGTTGAGAGGAAGACACTAAATTGAAGGCTGAAAAGATCGGATTAGGAATTAAGGATGGTGCTAGATTAAGGGAAATTAGTAAATTAATAAACATTAATCAAGCAGAGATTGATAAGCTACAGAAAAAAGGTGGAATCTCAACTGAAGATGCTTTGATGATATTGGGGTTAGATTCTGGTTCAAGAATTTTATTTGAGGATAGGAATAAAATATTTAATCCGGAAACGTCTGAGCAGGAAAGAGAAGTTTACCTGAAGGTCGCTAAAGATCCATCAAGTAACGGTTATAATAGTATTAGTGATGGTGATAAGCAGCTTAATAGGAGGAAAGGGTACAATGGAGGCAAAATTCCTTTCATTAAGAAGGGAAAAGCTTGCTACTTATAAAAAAGTAGATATCGATAAAACTATTAGCAACTGTGGATCTTGGTAAATTGAATGATGACAAAGCTATTAATGAATTTGCGATAGGCATTAGTAAGTTTGTTAAATTGGATGCTCCTGCACAAGGTAAGGATGGAACTGAATTCAAAACTTATGACTTTGGAGAAGGCCTGTGTAGACCAATATAATAAATACACTACTGACGAAGATGAAGAGCTCTGGATTTATGGAGATCTTAGAGCCTGTTAACGATTTGTAATCAAGCAAAGCTTGAAACAAATCGTTAAAACTTAGGCAGGTCTTTTGACGAAATATCAGGGAAAAAGAAACGCACCGAGTAGGTACATCCTGCCTAAATTCTGCCAATCTAGCGCTTGTCAATCGTTGAGGCAGTTCGCAATTGGAAACAAGTTAACAGGTTCTAAGCACTAAAACAAATTTTGCTAATTCCTGCATCCATATTTGCTCTGCTAAAGTATGAGGAACCGTCAAATAAATATTCATATTATCTTTTTGCATTTTAAGATTTGCCTCTAATGAAGTTGCACTTAACGCCTTTAAAAGCTCTTTAGTTGAAAAAAGTCTTGTGCCCTGTTTGCTCAGCGTAAGCTTTAACAAATCTTCTCTTCGTCCTTTTTCTCTTTGAATTAAGTCAAGCAAGGCGTAGTCCCCGTCCATTTTCAAGCGGCCAATTTTCAGTAAATCAGCCACTTCCTTTGGATATTCACCAAAACGATCGACAATTTCTTTTTCTAGCTCATCTGCCATTTCATGCGTATCCATTTGGCTAATCCGCTTGTAAATTTCAATTTTTTGCCGTTCATCAGAAGTATATGAAGCAGGAAGATACGCATCAAGTCCCAAATCAATTTCAACTGATGTCCGGGAATTTTTTTCTTCCTTGTCCTGTTTTTTGCGCACCGCATCTTCTAACATCTGCGAATACATATCAAAGCCGACCGCGTCAATAAAGCCATGCTGCTGTGAACCTAAGAGATTACCTGCACCACGGATCGACAAGTCACGCATAGCAATCTTAAAACCAGAACCAAGCTCCGTAAAATCTTTAATCGCCTCTAAACGCTTTTCACTTACTTCATTTAAAATTTTTGCTGGTTTGTACATAAAATACGCATACGCTACACGATTACTGCGCCCTACGCGACCACGCAGTTGATATAGTGTGGCAAGTCCCATATAGTCGGCATTTTCCACAAACATCGTATTGGCATTAGAAATGTCGACTCCTGTTTCAATAATCGTGGTCGAAACCAAAACATCATATTCACCCTCAATAAAATCATAAAGGACATTTTCCAGCTGCACCTCACTCATCTGCCCATGAGCAAAGGCAATCCGCGCTTCAGGAACCAATTCTTTTAGCTCCGTTACTTTATTTTCAATCGTTTCCACTCGATTGTAAAGATAAAACACCTGACCATAACGCGCAATTTCGCGCAAAATGCCTTCGCGAATCGCTCCTAAATTCCTCTCCATCACATATGTTTGCACAGGAAAACGCCCTGCTGGTGGTGTTTCAATCACCGATAAGTCACGAACACCCATCATTGATAAGTGCAACGTTCTTGGAATCGGCGTAGCTGTTAGCGTTAAAACATCCACTTGAGAGCGCAACTGCTTGATCCGCTCCTTATGCTTGACTCCAAACCGTTGCTCTTCATCAACAATCAACAGTCCTAAATCATTAAACTTAACATCTTTAGAAAGAAGGCGATGTGTGCCCACTACCATATCAATCGCACCTTTGCTTAATTGCTTAATCGTCTGCATCTGTTCACGTTTTGCTTGAAAACGACTCAATACGGCAACTTTCACCGGAAACTCTGCAAAACGATCAGTCATGGTATTAAAATGCTGCTGAGCAAGAATAGTGGTCGGCACCAAAAAGGCTACTTGCTTATTATCTTGAATGGCTTTAAATGCTGCACGCAACGCTACTTCGGTTTTGCCAAAGCCAACATCCCCTATTAACAAGCGATCCATCGGCTGATTTTTTTCCATATCCTTCTTAATTTCAGCTACCGAACGCAGCTGATCATTCGTTTCCACATAAGGAAATGCTTCTTCAAACTCTGCTTGCAGATCACTATCTGCCGAAAAAGCAAAGCCTTCTTCGGCTTCTCTTTTAGCATAAAGTGCGATTAAATCCTCAGCAATATCCTCGACTTGCTTAGCAACTTTTAAACGCGTTCTTTTCCACTTAACATCTGATAATCGATTGATTTTTGGTGCTTGATCAGCATTTCCAATATATTTAGAAATCAAATTTAGCTGGGTCACAGGCACAAAAATCTTATCTTCATTTTGATAAAGAATCGTCAAAAAATCTTGATGAATGCCATTGATTTCAAGCGTTTCCATTCCCAAAAAACGACCAATTCCATGACTGACATGAACAACATAATCGCCGCTTTTCAACTCATTATATGATTTTAAACGCTCAACGTTGGTGATATTTTGCCTATAAGCACGTTTCTTTGTGACTTGATGAAAAATCTCGCGCTCAGTTATGACAACTAATTTTTCATCGACAAATTCAAAACCCGCCGAAAGCACACCTTGAGCAATCTGCAACTCACCTTTAATTATTTGATCGGCATCAGCAACTATTGGCTCCATTTCAAATTCACGAAAAAATTGCTCAACTTTATGAATCCGCTCAGTTGTGGGAACAAGCACAATAACTGTATTTTTCTGCTTAAGCCAACGATCAACTTCCACTTTCAGCAATGGCAATTGTGAGAAAAATTTTTGCATACTTCGATTGTTAAAATTATAAATAGCGTCAAATTTTAAATTCCCCAAGCCCTTATGAAACAAAGTAAAAAAAGTTTGTGTCTGTTTTATTTTTTTCAATGACTCACGCAAGTTAATCCCAAAAGACTGCTGAGCAAAGATTCGCATCTGTGATAAGGTAAGCGTTTGCCAATCTGCTTCTTCACGCTCAATCTCGCGCTCCATTTCCTGAATACGAGAATAATCATCAAAATAAATCAACGATTGATTTGAAAGATAATCCAAAATCGTTGTCTTTTTTTTATACAGAAAATCAGAGTAATAATGAGCGTACTCACCAGTTACACCCTCGGACAAGCCTTCAATTAATTCGTGAATATTGTGCTCTAAAAGGTTTTTATCTTCTTCGCTGTTCAAAGTAGCTAATCTTTTCTCCAGCTGCTCTTCAATATGAGGAATAGCATGCTTTAAATCCTCCTGAGCATAAACTAAGTCTGAGGCAGGAGATAAAAGAAAGGAATCTAGCTTTTCCAATGAGCGCTGCGTGTTAGCTTCAAACGTTCGAATCGAAGCTACCTCGGTATCAAAAAACTCCACGCAATAAGGATTTTTTGTATTCAGCGGATAAATATCCATAATACTCCCACGAAGACTAAACTCTCCCGGAGCATTCACCATCGCAACCAGGTGATAGCCCATCAAATGCAAACGTTCTTTTAAAGATGCCGTTTCAAATTCAGCACCAATGTTAAAAATGAGATGATTTTCATGCCAAACTTTTGGCATCGGCAAAAACTTACGAACACCCGCCGTTGGGACAACAATAATTCCTGAGTTTTTATTCATCAAAAAATCTAATGCTTGAATTCGCTCTGCGCGTGCTTCTGGAGATGAAAAAGCCATCTCTGCAGAAATCAACTCATCTACGGGAAAAAGCGCCACCAAGTTGATCGGTAAGATCTTCCGCAAATTTTCTGTCAAATTATAAGCTGAAGACAAAGTAGGAGTAACGACTAAAATTTTTTCCTTATGTTTTTCTAAACTACTTGCAATCAGTAAAGCTTTAAGAGAGCTCGTAACTCCTGTTAAAAGCTGACGATTCATCGTTGTAAAATTTTCTTGCCAAGAAGAAACTAATTTATTTTGTGAAATTTTCTCTAATAAATTCATAATATTAAACTCTCAATCTAATTAAATCGATTCATGGTCTCCATAAATGAATGGCCATGAGAAAAGTAAGACACCGCATCTACTGTTGTCTTTAAAGCGTTATTCATTACCTCTTTTTCTTCTTTTAGAAAATTCCCTAAAACATAATTAACAACGAACTGACCTTGCCCAGGATGGCCAATTCCTAATTTAATACGATTAAACTTCTGCGTATCTAAATAGTAAATCAAACTTTTAACGCCATTATGCCCACCTGCACTGCCTTTCATTCGCAGGCGCACACGTCCAACATCCATATCTAAATCATCGTAAATAATCACCAAATCACTTAAAGGAATATTAAAATATGTCATTAACGGCTTAACAGCTCTTCCAGACTCATTTATAAAAGTTGTCGGTTTTACCAAATAGACTTTTTCTACCCCAACAAAAAAAGAAGCAACATCAGCTTCAAATATCTTTTCATGTTTAAATGAAATTCCCTCACGATAAGCAATTTTATCAATGGTAATAAAGCCCACATTATGCCTGGTATTTAGATACTTTTCCCCTGGATTTCCAAGACCGACAATCATCTTCATTTACTTTTCCTCATACTTAAATTATGCAACAACGAAAGGCTAAGTCATTTTTGTCATGACTTAGCTCGCTGAATTATTGAAATTTTGAAGAAATCTAATTTTACTGCTTCGCTGCAGATGAAAACTCTTCCTTGCTAAAAGCTTCATTGATAATATCTTTTAACTGTTTAGCAGATGTCGCCATTCTTTGCTTTTCGCAATCATTTAGTGGAATTTCAACAATTTCCTGAATTCCTTTGGCATTAATTACCGCCGGAGCACCAATAAAGACATCTCTTACTCCGAATTGTCCTTCCATATACACTGACAGCGGAAGCACGGCACTTTCATCATTGAAAATCGCTTTTGTAATACGCGCCAAAGCGGCAGCAATTCCGTAATAGGTAGAGCCTTTTTTCTCAATTATCGTATAAGCTGCATCCCGCACACTTAAGAAGAGATCGATTATATCTTGATCATTAAAATTATCTTTATTTTTTAACCAATCTTC
>JAIRLR010000011.1 GCA_031259195.1 Streptococcaceae bacterium
GTTTTTAGATATCCACGTTCATCAGTCGTTAAAAAATTTGTTGTCTTGTTCATATTATTCTTACCTCTTTTTTTAAATTTAACAATTTTTTCACTGATTTTCAATCATGAGGGGTATAGAAGAAAAATCGGCTATATCCATCAAGATTTTCGTTTAATAGATGATTGGACAGTTTTTGAAAATATAACTTATCCACTCTTAGCAAAGGGAGAAAATTTATCATTTATAAAAGCAAAAATATTGAATATTGCAACGCAACTTAAAATTACTGATCAACTAAATCATTTTCCATTTGAAATTTCTGGCGGAGAAAAACAACGAGCAGCTATTGCGCGTGCTGTTATTAAAGGAGCACGCATTATTTTAGCAGATGAGCCTACTGGTAATTTGGATCCTCAAAACTCTTATGAAATAGCAAAATTTTTATGCTCCATAAGTGAAAAAAATCGTGTTTGCGTTTTATTTGTTACACATGATATAGAATTAATTAAAAAAATTCCAAAAAAAGCAATAAATTTGGGAGAAATCAACAATGACTAACTACTTAAACAATCGTTTTTGGTATGAATGTAAAATTTCTTTTCGCCTTGTTAAAAAAGAAAAAACAATCTTTCAAGGATTTATTTTTTTTCTTCTTTTTTTTTCTGCACTATTTTCAATTCTTTGTAAATTTACTTTTACAGTTTTGCATTTAGAAAAAAGACAAAATAAAAAAATTATGGAAGCAACAATTTTTGAAATTTTTCAAACAAATGGCGCAAAATCTGAACAAAATCTACTAATGTTTTATAAAATATTATCTTTTTTTTCGATCATTTTATTTTCCAGCATGCTTATTATTGAAAGTTTTTACCTTTTTATTCACTTTCAAAGATACGCAAAATTAAAAACACAAACCATCCACATTAAACAATTTTTGGGCATTACACCTGCCAAAATCGTTTATGAATTATTTAAAGAGCACTTTCTTTTGTTGATTTTTTGTTCCTTACTAGGTATTTTTTTAGAGGAAGGTATTGCCAATATATTTATTTTAAAATTACCAAAATGGATTAATATAGCGATCCCTAGCCATATTGGCGTTTTCTATTCATTATATATTCTATTTATTGGACTTATTATTCTAATCATTTTTTATCTTACAAAATTAAATGTTACGAAAAATTATTAATTAATTTTAAATCTTTAAAATTTCCATTCATCTAAACTTGCCAAAACATAAATTGGCCTTAGAGCCTGTTAACTTGTCTCTTTATTGATGGATCCCGTTATACAAGTTTGTAATCAAGCAAAACTTGAAACAACTTGTAAACCTGCCAGGTTTTTTTGAGAAATTTTTGTGCATTTCTAGGAAAAAATTGAACACAATTTTTAATCATGTCCTAGTTTCGCAAGAGGTCTATTTTATTTGAAAACAAAACGGTACCATTTTAAAAAATGGAGGTAATATGTTACAGCTAGTCGATAAAATTTGTGCAGGAACACGAGAAATTACCAAGGAAGAAGCGGTAAAAATTTTAAAAAGTAAGGCCAAATTTTGGACTTATTACGGACAAGCGGTGATGATTAAAAATCATTTTACGAAAAACACCATGTCCTTAAATGTTTTGCTAAATGCCAAAAGTGGTTTATGCGTTGAGGATTGTGGGTATTGCGCGCAGTCAAAGGAGAGTAAAGCAGATATTGATGTGTACTCTTTGCTCCCTGGGGATGTTATTTATCAAAAAGCCGTCTTGGCTTGTAAAAGAAAAGCTTCAACTTTGTGCATTGCAACTAGTGGGACACGGCTATCAGATGGAGAGTTGAGATGTTTGGGAGAAGTTATTCGCAAAATTAAATACGATTTGCCGTTAAAAATTTGCTTATCGATTGGCTTGAGCAGTAAAGAGCAAATTAAGTACTTACTTTCTTGTGGTGTGGATCGCTTGAATCATAATTTAAATACACCGGAGGGAATTTACCAAAAAATTGCCTCAACTCATGCGTATGCAAAGCGGCGTGAGACGCTTAAGTTAATGAATGAAATGCAGATGCATAGTTGTTCTGGGTTTATTGCCGGCATGGGTGAGAGTAATGAACAGCTGGTAGAGCTAGCGTTTGAGCTGAAAAAATTAGCTCCTCATGCAGTTCCGGTTAATTTTTTAATTCCAATTAAGGGAACGAAGTTGGAAAATTATAATCAATTAACTCCTGTTCTGTGTCTAAAAATTTTAACAATGATGCGTTTTCTTTTTCCTAAAACGGAACTGCGGGCTAGTGCGGGGCGTGAATATCATTTAAAAGAATTGCAGCCTTTGGCACTTTTGATTACGGATTCGCTTTTTTTGGGAGATTACTTGACAAGTGCCGGACAAGAAGAAGATCGTGATGTGGCAATGCTTGATGCATTGGAGTTTATTTATGAACCTAAATTTTAAAATATTAGACCTCTATACGAAAAAGGAATAAATATGTACAAAACAAAAAAGTTAATTATTGATTCATTTATCGACAATAAAAAATTATTTCATGCAAGAAAGACTTCCATATGGAAAGTATGGCTTCTTATTTTTATTCTAGGTTCAGTGTATTCGATCCCTTTTGCAAAGGAAACTTGGATAAGTGTTATGGGCATCACTCAAAATTTAAATAAAATTTCGCAAAAGATCTCTGATTTTAAGATCAACGATGGCAAACTGCAAACAAAAGCCACCGGCTTTATTTGTTCAACAGATAATATTATTTTTATTTTTGACCCAGAAACTAAACGAAAGGTTTCTGATATCGCTGCCGATGCTCAGGATGATCACTTTTCGATAGGAGTTACAAAAAAGAAACTTTATCTTTATTTTCCGCAAAAAATTATGAGTGCTTCATTTTTTCATATAAACAACTCTTTTGAGATTCCTTATAAAGATTCTGCTCTTGATGAGGTTGAAGGTAAAGATGTTCGCAAAGTAATAAGGCGCTTAATAAATCCTAGAAAACTATTTTTAATTTCTTATATCGTTAGCTTGCTGCCAGGGATGATTGTTTTCTTAGGAAACTTATTATTACTGTCTGTTATCGCTACTTTTGTTTTCTCAAAGTTAACACGCACGCTTGCTTTAAAGTTTGTTGAGATTTTTAAAATTATGACTTTTGCAGCAATTCCGGCAATTATTTTGACCAGCGTTTTACGTTTAATTTTTCCTATGCTAGATGGTGAATTGTTGTTGATTGTGCCGACATTATTCGTTTATATGAAAGTGTTGCTGCCGAATCTGAAAGTGGGATAAACATAAATGAAATCTATAACATATAGAAAAAATACGCGCCCAGTAAAAGTTGAGAATTTAACTATTGGTGGGAATGATCAAGTTATCATCCAGTCGATGTGTACAACTAAAACCACGGACATTAAAGGAACGGTCGACCAGATTAAACGTTTGACCGATGCGGGTTGTCATCTTGTGCGAGTGGCTGTTCCTGATATGGAAGCGGCAAAGTGTTTAGGAGCAATCAAATCATCTATATCAATTCCCTTGGTAGCGGATATTCATTTTGACTATCGATTAGCTTTAGAGGCTGTTGAGCAAGGTGTAGATAAGATTAGGATTAACCCTGGAAATATTGGTCGAAGTGATCGTATTAAAAAAGTGGTGGAAGCTTGTAAACAAAAAAGTATTCCGATCCGTATCGGAATTAACACCGGCTCACTAGAAAAAAGGTTTTTACAACAAGCAGGTCATCCAACAGCTCAAGGAATGGTTGACTCTGCCCTGGAAAAAATTCGCTTATTAGAGGAACTTGAATTTTACGATATTGTGGTTTCGATGAAAGCTTCAAGTGTTCCTTTAACCATTGAAGCGTACAAGCTAGCAAGCACAATGTTTAACTATCCATTGCATCTAGGAATTACAGAGTCGGGAACGCTCTCTTCGGGAACGATTAAGTCCGCTGCTGGTTTAGGAGCCTTGCTACATCTGGACTTGGGCAATACGATGCGCGTTTCCCTTTCAGCAGATCCCGTAGAGGAAGTACGAGTAGCCCGGAGAATACTGAAAACATATGATCTCCTTGAAACTGGGCCAACCTTAGTTTCTTGCCCAACTTGCGGACGAGTACAGATTGACTTGATCCCCATCGCTAATCAAATCGAAAGTTATCTTGAAAAAATAAAAGCGCCAATCACGGTAGCAATCATGGGCTGCGCTGTAAATGGTCCAGGAGAAGCAAAAGAAGCAGAAATCGGCCTTGCCGGCGGCAATGGCAAAGGTGTGATCTTTAAAAAAGGAAAGATTGTAAAAACAGTTTCTGAAGAAAAAATGATTGATGAACTCAAAGCTGAAATTGATCGAATCTCTGATAATGGAAATTAAAAAAGCTGTTACATTTTTGAATTAAGAATAGTAAAAAAATCTCTTGCAAACAGTTTTCTTCTTTCATTTTTTTCACGCTAAACGTATAATGTAGAGCGTGTTCAGCTTTACTACTATGCAAAGAAAAATATTTGAATAATTTTCAAACACTTTTCTTTGTTTAGAGCCTGTTAACGATCTCTTTATTGATGGATTTTTTGAGAAATTTTTGTGCATTTCTAGGAAAAAAACGTAGGTTTAGCGGTGCTAAATCGAGGCTCCCGTTCCAACGATTTGTAAATCAAGCAAAGCTTGAAACAAATCGTAAGGAACCCGACAGGCAGGGCAACAGCATTTACTTTTTTTCATAAAACCGCAATAATAAACTTATGAATATACAAAAACTTAAAATGGAGATAAAATCTCTTAAAGAC
>JAIRLR010000071.1 GCA_031259195.1 Streptococcaceae bacterium
AAGTAGCACGGTAATTGAGGTTTTTACTTTTGGAACAAAGTTTCGTTGTGTATAGAGAAAAGTAAGTACCAAGTATAAGGTACGCGAAACAAGCGGAAAGTAAATGCTGTCGCCCTGCACTCAATAACCAATCATTAAGATAACCACTTATCAAATTCTGTTTTGATACTCCATGGTTATTCAAAAATTGAGCAAGGTTATCATCGCTAAATTTTGACAAAAGCATTGCCTCAATTGGAATGTCCGTACTGTCAATTAAAGCTTCTGCTTTTGCCTTATAAAGTTGTCCTATTTGGCCATCTTTACCTTCGATCTGATTTTTTTGAGCTTCAGATATTATGAAGTTTATTAATTGTGCAGCGTCATCTTGATTCCCAAATTCCTTACAAAACTGAGCAAAAGTAATCTTTGTTCCTTTGGAAATGCTTTTTAATTGATCAGTGCTATAACTGTTAATAAAAGATTTGAAATTATCTTCATTTACTCTTTGTGCTATTCTAATCATATGTAATAAAGTTATTCCACCATTTTCGTCTTTATTGTATTCTCCTATCTTGAAAAAGAAACCACATGCACTATTAAAATCTTGCAAACCATGCAGATCTCCAAATTCTCCACTATCAGCAACCATCTGGGCATGTGTATCGTCTACGATTTTCTTCTTTACTTGAACAATAATATCTTTAACACTCAATTCAGCTGAAGAATTACCTTCAATATTTGATATAGCTTGAAATGCTTCTGGTATCACTGTTGCTAATCTCGTAGAACATGGATTCATATCTCCTTCTATAATCAACGAACCATAAAATTTTGCAATAACTCTATCTAATTTCTCTTTTGGAACAGAATCTTTGTTTTCCTTTAACCATAAATAGATTAATTTCATTTTTTGTTGTACATCATCAGGCTGTTGTCCTATTTTTGGATAATGTCCCTCAAATACGAGAGTTCCAAATGACATCTCTGGAGTTGTATTATCAAACCTATACCCATTATCTTGCTGTATTTTTGTTAAAGGAACCATTTGATTGAAAAATACTTTCATATCCTGATTGATAACTTGCTTTAACTTTGGACTATATTTATTTACCCATTGATTACCATCAGTCATATCAAAAAACAGCCTAGATAAAGTTAAACCATTAATTTGTTTAACGAAATTAATAAAATCAGTTTGAAAATCACATCTCAAATGAGATGTAAAGGCCCAACGAGCTGCAAAATGATCTGGTGAGTAAGCGAAATTTTTAAGAACTCCCCATCCTTCATTAAACCAATCAGTACGACCATATCGAGGAATTAACTGCTGTTCAGCTTGTGCTGCACGGCCATCCCCGTCATCATAGATATGAGCTCGAATGAATGCAGGAAATTGATCTGTTAATGTATTTGGAACTTCAGTCATCGTTGATTTTGGAAGAGCTTTTTCTATTTCAAGTAATTTATCTCGTAACTCCTCAAGATCCAAATTTGAAGAATAAATCCCAGGTAAATTTACTTCCTCAAAAGATTTTGCTTCTCCTGCAACATTATCATTAAATCTCGTTAACCATAATTTCTTTTGTTTAAAGCCTTTTTTAATTTGTGGATTATTTTGCAAATCATCTAATGTAAGAAATAAGATGGAACCCTCTTCAATCTTAACCAAATTTTTAAGAGCTTGTAAATATTCTTCAGTTATTGTCATTTCACAAATAATTACAGGATTTTGAACTGAAGAAACCTCAGTATCACCAAAATATTTTTGTCTAGTTCTAATGTATTTATCAGCTAAATCTATTACTTTATCCGCTTCGTTCTCAGCATTTATAGCTGTCTGTACAGCTTCATTTGCTAAGTTTAATTCTTCTCTTGCTTGAGCCACTAATTCATCATTATCTAGCAATGCTTGAGCAGCTTTCAACAATTTATTTGCCGCTGCTTGTGCTTGAATGGCCTTTGCTTTTTCTTCTTGAGCATGATTTTTGGTCATTTCTGCATTAATTTTATAAGCTTTTGCACTGTCTAAACTAACTAGTTCTCCTTGGGCATCGACAGCCATCTCTTCTGCTAACTCTGCCGCATCTTTAGCTTGTTGAGCTTGATCTCTCACAGCAGCAATTTCAAGTTTTAAGTTTGCCAACTCTTCGGCTTTTTCACGAACTTCCCTTGCCTTTTCCGCATCCCTAATCTCCTGCTCAAGCTCCGCTTTTATTTCATCAACAGTCTTTGCCTTTTCTTTTACAATTTCACCAGCATCTCTTCGAGCTTGTTCTGCACTCTTACCTAATAACTCTCTATATTTTGTATCTTCGGCTATCAGCCTTGCCTCTTCCGCTTTTCGTATATTTTTCTTAGCAAATTCTAATATTTCTTTCTCTACTTTTTCAGCTCGGCTTGCATATTTTTTATTCGCTTCTTCTCTTCTTCTATCAGCTTCATCTAAATTCTTTGCTTCGTCTTTTCTTAAATCCAGTCTTTTTTGCATTGCTTGGTCTGCTTCATGGAGCTTCTGTTCCACTCTTTTTTGCTCTTCGGCTAACCGAGCTTCTCTAGCTGCTCTTTCATTCTTAGCTTTTTCAACTTCCTGATCTAACAACTGCGCTATCTTAATAACATGGCCTGCATTCGCTTCTCTGATCTCATCTGCTTTCGCCTTTTCTTGGCTTGCTTGTTCTTGAAGCAACCTTCCATACTCATCAGCCTCTACACGAACCCTTTCCTCTTCAGCTTCAACCCTAGCTCGTTCTCCCGCCTCTGCTTGCAAACGCGCTGCCAAATCATCAACAGTTGGAATCGATGGAGATGGCATCGTTAACAGGTTCTTAAACCTCCACCTAAAGAAGCTAAAGGCAACTCTCCTAGCGATAAAGGACTGCTCCCTAAAACTGAAGAATCTGAAAACAAAGGTAAATCAGCGCTTGAAGAACTGCTGACTACCTCATCATTCTCGCGAACTAGTGAACCCGTGAGCACATCCGACACCGTACTCACCACACTATTTGAAGCTTTAGATAAAAACGCAAGCACTGGATGATTCGCAAACGCAACATCCAGGGTAATCACGGAGCTAAATGTCACTGCCGCAACGACCCATACTTTCTTAACTTTCCGTAACTTCTTTCTCTGCTTATCTTCCCGCAAGAAAGACCCCCCCAAAAAAAAAAACTATTAAATAATACTTAAGTAAATTAACAAACAATTCACAGTTCGCTTGTATATATAAATTATAGGGGATTAAAAATGGTGTAAGAGAAATTGGTAATTTTCTCTACAAAATGAGGGGGCTTGAGTGCTAAATTGTCGGGGAAATGGAACGTTTTGGGGAGTTTTTTATACAAAAACCTTCCATTGAAGTAATTGAGCATACTTCAAATAGCATGCTACAAAATAAACAGTTCTATTCTTCCAATTCCTGTTTTAATTCAAATAAAAAGTTCATTGCTTCCACTGGCGTCATTGCTAAAACATTGCTAGCTTTTAATTTTTCTAAAACATCATCGTCTTTTTTATCAAATAACGATAATTGTGTAGCTTCTGCAAATTTTAATGTCGGAGTCTCACTTGCTGTCATCGTTTCTGTGCTGTTTGCTTCAAGGTGTGTCAAAATTTTATCGGCGCGTGTAAGTAGTGCTTTTGGCAATCCGGCAATCTTAGCCACATGAATTCCGTAACTTTTATCTGCTGGCCCATCCATCATTTTATGCAAAAAGATCAGCTCGCCGTCCTGCTCAACCGCACCAACATGAATATTTTGCAAACCACTTAACTCTTTTTCTAATACTGTTAACTCGTGGTAATGGGTAGAAAAAAGTGTTTTTGCACCAATATTTTTATGAATATATTCAATAATCGCCTGAGCTAGAGCCATACCATCATAGGTTGCTGTCCCGCGTCCTAGCTCATCAAAAAGAATCAAACTTTGAGCGCTCGCATGGCTTAATGCTTGATTTGCCTCCATCATTTCAACCATAAAGGTTGACTGACCAGCGATTAAATCATCACTAGCACCGATTCGCGTAAAAATCTGATCAAAAATAGGTAATAACGCCCTTTTGGCAGGGACAAAAGCCCCTACTTGCGCAAGAATCACAATTAGGGCAAATTGACGCATATAGGTTGATTTCCCTGACATATTAGGTCCGGTGATTAAAAGCATGGAAGTCTTTGTGTCCATAGTAATACTATTTGGGATGTATTCCTGCGCTCCAAGCACTTTTTCGACAACTGAATGGCGACCATCGATAATTTCTACAACCTGACCATGTTCTTGCAATGTTGGACGGACATAATGATATCTTTCAGCAATACTAGCAAAGCCTTGCAAAACATCAATTTCACTAATCGCTTTAGCTAGCCTTTGCAAGTGCTCGATATGCTGTTCCACTTGCTCTCTAAGCTCTAAAAATAGTTCATATTCGAGCTCAACTGACTTTTCAGTTGCTTCTAAAATGGTCGACTGCATTTGCTCGAGTTCTTCTGTACCATAACGCTCAGCATTTTTTAAAGTAGCCTTACGAAAATAACGATCATTTGGTACAGCAGAAATATTAGAATTGGTTATATGAAAGTAATAGCCGTCTTTACGGTTGTAATCGATGCGCAGCGTTTTAATGCCTGTTAGCTCACGCTCTTTTTGCTCAAGCTCTAAAATCCAATGCGATCCGTTTTTCAAAGCTTGACGGTAACGATCCAACTGCTCATTATAACCTTCTTTAATAATACCGCCTTCTTTTAGTGTTAGCGGAGCATTTTCATCGATAGCCTCCGTAATTAACTCTTGCAACTCTTCATCTGGCGCTATCCGATTTAGTAAGTTATCAAACTCTCCTATATTTATTTCATCTAAAATAAAATGAATCTTTGGCACTTGATTTAGCGAATTTCTTAATTGCAATAACTCTCTTGGGTTAATTGTTCCAAAGGAAACTTTAGCAGAAAGCCTTTCTAAATCGTAAACTCCTTTAAGGCTTTCTTGCAAATCAGCACGCTCAAAAAAGTTGCTGATCAAACTTTCAACCATATCTTGACGAGAAGTAATCTCTGCTGCGTTAATCAATGGCCGATCCAACCATTGCTTTAACATTCGCCCGCCCATAGCTGTTTTTGTCTCATCAAGCAGCCACAACAAAGTTCCATGTTTTTTGCCTGTGCGAATGGATCGTGTTAATTCCAGATTGACTTTGGAAGAGTAGTCAATTTTTAAAAACTGCTCTGTTTTATATGAGATAGCTTTTTGCAAATGCCCTAAACCACGCTTTTGTGTTATACGCAAGTAAGTTAATAATTTTTGGACAGTTTCTATTTCATCAGTTTCTTTTAAATCCTTAGTTAGAAAAGTGATTTCAGCATCCACATCGGCTTTAAATTGTTCAGAAAAAACGAGTTGCATGCGTTTGCTTAAATTCTCTTGCAAACTTTCAGGGATCGTTGTCCCTAAAACCATCTCTTTCGTTCTTAAAGCTGCGGCTTCATTTAAAACTTCATCTTCACTTGCCAGGAATGTTGATTTTAACTCACCAGTTGATAAGTCTGTGTAGGCGAAACCAAAGTGATCTTCGAAAGACACAACAGCTGTTAAATAATTATTTTCTTTGGCTTCGATTTCTCTGCCTTGCAACACCGTTCCTGGTGTAATCACTTGCACTACTTCTCGTTTAACAACGCCTTTGGTTTGACTGGGATCTTCCATCTGCTCAGCAATGGCTACCTTATATCCTTGATCAACTAAAATTTCAATATAATTTTGCACTGCATGATGGGGAACACCAGCCATGGGAATCGGATTTTCGGCCATTTTATTACGGCTCGTTAATGTCAACTCTAGCAATTGCGCAGCTTTTACCGCATCTTCATAAAACAGCTCATAAAAATCGCCCATTCGAAAAAGCAGAAAAGCATCTTGATATTGCTCTTTTAAATCCAAATATTGTTGCATACCAGGACTTGTTTTTTCTTTACTCAATCTTACTACCCTTCCGTTTTTTGTATCTCGTTTTCTAATAAATGCATTATATGTTGAAGCAAATCATCAGCATTTTTTAATTTTTCATTATATTCCATCGCTAATGGATTATTGGCTAACTCATTATGCAAATTATCCGCGCGCTTACCTGCACTCTCGCTCGTTTTTTCTTGTTGAAAATGAGCTGCTAGTACAGATGTTTGCTGATATTTTTTAATTTCTTTCGTTAAATGTTGAAGCTTTGGATCATTATAAACCACAGCTTCAATTTCTTTATATTCTTGAATAGCCACATCTTGCTCAGTCAATGAAACTAGTTCATCTAACTTTTTTGAAATTTCTATATTCTCCACAATGATCTCCACATGATTTATCAAAATCTGCAATCATTATAACTTTTCAAAAAATAATGGGCAAATGCTCTTTTTAGAGGCATTTTTTTAAGAAAAGTTAGATGAATTTAGCCGCTTAATTCGATTAAACATTTGTTTGCTTTTTTAACATAAAATTTCATTTTAAGTTGAAACTACTTTGAATTAAAGGAGGAAATTAAAATGTTTGATCTAGAAGCAGAATATCATGTTTATCGACCTTTAGTTTTAAAAATGTACCAAGCTTTTGCTAAAAAAACAATGGAACGGGATGATTTTGAACAAGAAGCACGAATTATTTTATGGCGGACATTAAAAACATATGATGGAAGCAAGCAATGGACCAAAGGTGTTTGTTTTAAATCAAATTTAAAGCGCTGGTTAATTTCTAACTATCGAAAGCAACATGCGAAAAAAAGAACAAATGAAAGTGGCGAACCGGTTGAATTTGTAGTGAAAGAATACTGTGATGCAGCGTCTTATCAAGTAATAAGGTATCCTGATGAAGAGTTTATTAGAAAGATGGATTTTATTAATTTTTTAACAAACTTTATTACCGAACATTTATCAAAAATGGAAAGAGCGGCGTTTATACACTGGTTTATTGGAATTAGTGCTGTTTGTTCTTTTCCATTTAAATCAGAAGAACAAAAAAAGCGAGCAGCTATGCGCGCAAAACGTCGATTTAAAGAACATTATCGCAATTTTTATAATTAAAAAATAATCGCGTAGAGGGAAGGTATTTTACCTCCTTCACCCCTCTTCAGAACCTGTTAACTTGTCTCTTATTGATGAACCCCGTTTACCAAGTTTGTAATCAATTAAGCTCAAAACAACTTGTAATAACCCGACAGGTCTTTTGACGAAGAAAGGCAAAAAATTACCAGAAAAGTCACAATTACGGAGATCATTAACAGGTTCTTAATACAAAAGCTGCGTGTCAATGCTTTTCGAAAATGTCCCAAAAATTTCAAAACATAAGCGTAAAAAG
>JAIRLR010000021.1 GCA_031259195.1 Streptococcaceae bacterium
AAAGACTGAGTCCGACGCTGTAGATATTCGCCTGCATCGCATTATTTATAAAGTTATCGAAGAGATCGAAACGGCGATGAAAGGGATGCTTGCTCCTGAGTATCAAGAAAAAAACACTGGCGAAGCTGTAGTGCGTGAGATCTTTAAAATCTCAAAAGTAGGGACAATTGGCGGAATTTATGTTACTGAAGGTTTTATTACTAGAGATTCAGGTGTGCGCGTTGTGCGTGATAGTGTGGTTATTTTTGAAGGAAAACTTGCAAGTTTGAAACGTTTTAAAGATGATGTTAAAGAAGTTAAACTAGGCTTTGAAGGTGGCGCAATGATTGAAAATTTTAATGACATTAAAGTGGATGATGTAATTGAAGGCTATGTAATGGAAGAAGTAAAACGTTCTTAGAGTCCGTTGAGGGAAATGTTATGGCAAATTATCGTAATCGTCGTGTTGGCGTAGAGATTATGCGTGAAGTCAATGAAATTTTAAAGCGCCGTGTGCGCGATCCGTGCATTCAAGAGGTGATGATCACTGATGTGCAGGTCACGGGAGATTTGTCGCAGGCAACGATTTATTATAGTATTTTGTCAAATCTAGCGAGTGAAGGCAAAGCTGTGCAAGCTGGTTTGAAAAAAGCAACGGGGATTATTAAGCGAGAACTTGGAGCGCGTTTGAAATTATACAAATTACCGGAATTAAATTTTGAACGTGACTCTTCTGTGCAGTATGGTGAAAAAATTGATGAATTATTGAAAAACTGTTTGCAATCTCATAATGAAGAGCATTTTGATTAGTTTTTTAAAGGGAGTGGTTGTGGTGGTAGATAAAGATTAAAATAAATTTTATGACTGATGATAGGTGGTACGTCCTGCCTAAACTCTGTCAAGCTAACGCTTGTCAATCGTTAAGGCAGTTCGCAATTGGAGAGAAGTTAACAGGTTCTTAGCTACCAGATAGGTTTTTTAGCATAATAGACCTGTCCTAAAACTCATATAAAGAATGGAGATTTTTATGAAATTTTTTAGAACTAAAGAAATACCTCAAAACGTAGAAACTACACAGTTAAAGCGTAATCTAAAAACAAAAGACTTATTGATTTTAGGTATTGGCGCCATTGTCGGAACCGGCATTTTTACCATTACTGGTATTGCTGCTAGTGAATGCGCTGGACCAGCCTTAACCTTGTCTTTTTTAATCGCCGCAGTTGCGGTGGGAATTTCGGGCTTGTTTTATGCCGAATTTGCTTCACGAATACCTATGATTGGCGGACCATATGCTTATCTTTACTCTGTTCTAGGTGAAGGCATTGCTTGGTTAACTGGTTGGCTGATGATTTTAGAGTTTATGCTTGCCATCTCAAGTGTTGCTTCTGGTTGGGCTGGATACTTACAAGGATGGCTTAACTCGCTAGGCATTTACCTACCAAAAGTTTTGCGTGCTTCTTTTAATTTGAAAAACGGAACTTATGTGGATATTTTAGCTATGCTAGTTTTACTCTTTGTCACTCTTTGGGTGTCTCAAGAAGCTAAAAAAATGCTGCGTTTAAATCAATGGATGGTTTATGTAAAATTTGGCATTATTGCCTTATTTGTTACCATAGGAATGTTCTTTATTAATTTAAAAAACTTAACTCCTTTTATGCCTTATGGATTTATCGGTGCACATGGTAAAGGCGGGGTTATGGCCGGTGCTGCACTAGTCTTTTTCGCTTATCTAGGATTTGAATCCGTTCCGATGGCTGTAGAAGAAGTTGAAAATCCACAAAAGAGAATCCCTCAAGGGGTATTAGGCTCTATTGTCTTAGTAGCAGTGCTTTATATGATCGTCACTTTGATGCTGACAGGTATCGTACCCTTTGATAAGTTAAATGGCATCAAAGACCCCGTAGCCTATGCAATGCGCGCTATTAATCAACCATTAGTTGCATCTATTATCTCAATTACAGCCGTTCTAACTTTGCTGACTGTTTGTATTTCAATGCTATATAGCTTATCTAGATTGATTTACGCTATTAGTAAAGATGGTCTGCTCCCCGAATCACTCCAAAAAGTAGATCATAAAACTCAAGTTCCCAAAAATGCCACCTTTGTTGCAGGAATTTTTTCGATGATTTTTGCTGGTGTTTTTCCTTTAAACTTATTGGCTGAATTTGTTAATATCGCAACTTTGATGTATTTAATCTTTATTGCTATCGGGATTATTATCTTACGTCAAAAGTTTGGCGAACCTCATAAAAAAGAATTTAAAACACCGTTTGTTCCAATGCTACCCATTCTTTCGATTGCCATCAGTGGGTACTTAATGTTTCGCCTGCAAGCAGTAACTTGGCTATCATTCTTTGTGGCTTTGATCCTAGGCTTTATCATTTACTTTTGCTACGGATCTAAGCATTCGTTATTGGACACAAAAAATAAATATTAAACATCAACGAAAATTAGATGAACGAAACCAACGCTGAAAACTTTTGCAAGCTCTAAGAACCTGTTAACGATCTCCATAATTGCGGCTTTTCTGGTAATTTTTTGCCTTTCTTCGTCAAAAAGCCTCGCAATAGCACCACTATTTCTACGTTTTTTTCCTTATCTCAGGAAAAAATTGAACACAATTTTTAATCATGTCCTAGTTTCGCAAGAGGTCTAATAGGATGTTCAAAATAACTGATTAAAAATATGGAGGCAAATTTATGCAAAGGGTACTTATTAAAGAATTAGACGATAAAATTGGTGAAAATGTGAACATCAAAGGTTGGATACATAGGATTCGAAAATTAAAATCGATTACTTTTATTGTTATTAGAGATCGGACAGGGCTTGTTCAATGTGTTGTCGAAAATCATCTGTTAATTCCTCAGCTATCTGTTGAGACAGTTGTGTCTATTGAAGGATTGATTGAAAAAAGTGAGAATAAACTAAACCCTTATGAAGTTCAAATTCACACAATTCAGTTATTAAATTCTAGTTTAGAAACCCCAATAGAAGTAAATAATGTCAAACTAGAAGCAAGTTTAGATACGATATTAAATCATCGGATGCTAAGTTTAAGACATCCTTCTGTTAATTCGATCTTTAAAATTCAAAATATCCTTGTGAATGAAATTAGAAAATTTTTAAATCAAAATGAGTTTATGGAAATTTTTACACCAAAAATTGTATCCGAAGGCGCTGAAGGTGGAAGTGCGGTCTTTAAATTAAATTATTTTGAAAAACAAGCCTATTTAGCCCAAAGTCCACAATTTTATAAACAAATGATGGTGGGGGCGGGGTTTGAAAAGGTTTTTGAAATTGCGCATGCTTACCGAGCTGAAGAACATAATACTTCTCGACATTTAAATGAGTATATTAGTGTGGATTTAGAGATTGGTTTTATCAAAGATGAATATGATTTAATGAAAATAGAAGAAGAGCTGTTAAAATATTTATTAAAAGAGGTAAAAAGCCAGGGAGAGAAATATTTAAAGATTTTGGATGTTGAGTTACCTGATATTTTAGGTGAGATTCCAAAGATGGAATTTCAAAAAGTGCTGCATATTTTAAAAACGCAGTTTAATCGTACAGATTTAAATGGAGATTTGGATCCTGAAGCAGAGAAACAAATTTATGCTTATTGTCGAGATCAGTTTCAATCTGATTTTTTATTTGTGACGAATTATCCTAAGCAAAAAAGACCGATGTATACGATGCCTTTTGGTGAGAGCGGAACTCGAAGTTTTGATTTATTATTTAAGGGAGTTGAAATTACTACTGGTGGTCAAAGAATTCATGATTATGCGATGTTACTTTCTAGTATGAAAGCTAGAGGTTTAGATCCTGAAAGTTATGTTTCATATTTGGATGCATTTAAA
>JAIRLR010000140.1 GCA_031259195.1 Streptococcaceae bacterium
AACGGGAGCCTCGCAATAGCACCACTATTCTTGCGTTTTTTTCCTTATCTCAGGAAAAAATTGAACACAATTTTTAATCATGTCCTAGTTTCGCAAGAGGTCTATTATAAAAGCGAAAAATTCTGGAGTGATTTTATTGCCCTTAAAAAAAGCAGCTTTAGCCTGTACTACCTGCGGTTTGCGCAATTATTCGATAAATACAAATAATCATACAAAACGTTTAGAAATTAAAAAATTTTGCAAGCATTGTGCTCAACATACAATGCATAAAGAAACAAAATAAGAGGAGAGAAATAATATGAAATTTTTAAAGTCAGTTATTGCTGAAATGAAAAAAGTTTCTTGGCCAACAAAAGTACAATTACGAAAGGACACGATCATTGTCTTTGAAATGTCCATCATCTTTGCAATTCTGTTCTTCATTTTCGACACAGTTATTAAAAATGGCTTGAACGCTATCTTAAATTTACGTTAAAAAAATAAAAAAAGATTGTTTGATATTAGAAAATCTTTTTTATTCAATTCCAAACCAGCGATCTCCAGCATCCCCTACCCTAAGCCAGGGACAATAAAGCCACGATCATTTAATTTTTCATCTAAGGTGGCAGAAATAGCACTTTTGCTCATTTGAATAATTGGATTTATTACTCCATTGTTTTTAATAAATATTTAATTTTTATATAATTTAAGATGCACTTTTTTTACAACTTTGTCTACTTTTTTGAAGTTGTGTGCTCATCAAAATATTCTACATCAACGGTTCGTCCAACAATCAATACAACACTATCCCCTTCGCGTACTACTGTATCTGCAGTTGGAAATTCAACCTCTCCGTTTACTCGACGAACTGCTGTAACATTTACTTTATATTTTCTTGGCAAGTCAAGCTCTGCCAAAGTATGATCGCTTAATTTACTATTAATAAGCTTTACTTCACCAAGAGAGTACTTATCTGACAATTCTAAAAATTCTATAAGATTATTAGAAATTAATTGATGCGCAGTTCTAATCCCCATGTCTAACTCCGGATGAACCACTAAATCAGCACCTAGCTTTTCAAGCACACGTGCATGAATAATCATTTTGCGCTTTTGCCAAAACATACTTTACGCCCATCTCTTTTATCATCAAAGTAACCAAAATGCTCGCCTGAATATCTTGCCCGATCGCCACCACCACAATATCAAAATTACGGATCCCTAGTTGCTTTAGCGTAGTTTCATCTTGCGCATTGCCTACTACTGCATGAGATGCAATATTCATAAATTTATTAACTTGATCTTCGCTACTATCCATAGCCAGCACTTCTTGACCAGAAACTGCTAACTCCCGCACAACTGCTCCACCAAAGCGGCCCAATCCAATCACTGCAAAGCTTTTCTTCATAACTTTTGCCTTCTCTCGATAAGTTTTATTTCACCAAATGATGCTTAAAGGCATAAATCGCTGCCTGTGTTCGATCTTCAACTTCAAGTTTTGCTAAAATATTGGACACATGAGTTTTCACTGTTTTTAATGTAATAAATAAAATCATTAGCAATTTCTTGATTACTTCTGCCTTGAGTTATCAACTGCAGCACTTCATTTTCCCGATTGGTCAATGCTTCATGCAACTCAGACTCTAAGATTAAAAAATTATTTTAGTTTTTGCTACTGTATTCCATAATAATCGATAAAATGATCGGTCGACGTTTAGTTTGCTCAAATAAATAACGCGCTAAACTATCTCGAATCTCTTTTTTTACTTTGTTCCATTCAAATTCAGGTAAAGCTAAATTGTCATTTAACACTTTTGTTACAATATTTCGACTTTTTTTTAAAATATCATGTGAACTTTTCACATAAACAAAGCCACGCGAAGTTATTTGCGGTTCAGATACAATCACTTTATCGCGACGGCTGACCGTGGCAACGGCCAATAACACACCATCTTCCGATAAAATGCGCCGATCATTTAAAACAACACTACCGATATCACCCACACCAATTCCATCGATCATTACATTATCAGCAGGAATTTCACCCCCTGAGATCAAACGTCCTTGATGATATTCCAAAACATCACCTTTATTTGTAAGATGGACATTTTGTGGATTAATCCCCAACTCATACGCTAACTTAGCATGCGCTGCTAGCTGTCGATACTCGCCTTGAACAGGAAGAAAATGCTTAGGTTTTAATAAATTTAACATTAATTGCAAATCACAAGGATTAGCATGCCCTGAAACACGCATGTTAGTGCTAATCATCTTAACTTCGCCACCAGCTCGGTAAATTAAATCTTCCGTTTTAGCTACAAAAGTTTCCATTGCAATTGAAGGCGTAGTTGTAATAAAAACTAAATCGCCTTTTTTGATTCTAATATTTTTATGATCGCCATTCGCCATTTTCTGCAGCGCTTTAATTGGCTCTCCCATTCGACCAGTCTCTAAAATTAATAGTTCTTTATCAGGGATTTTGGCAAGATGGTCATCAGAAATTAATAACTTTTTACCAGGTAATTTCAGCTTCCCAATTTTCATTGCTGTTTGCATAATCAGCTCTAAATCTTGACCTGTCAGTAACACTTTGCGACCAAATTTATGCGCAGCATTTAATACTTGCTGGATACGCATTAAGTTACTTGCAACTGAAGCAACAATAATTCGTCCATCCCAATAACGAATTGTCTCATCAATTTTTTCACTAACTTCATGCTCACTAGCAATCTGCACTGAATTATCCGCATTAGCTGAATCAGACAACAAAGCCAGCACACCTTTTGAACCTATCTGCGCTAAACGCGAAAAATCCGTCTGATATATAGGATCGATAGCTTGATCAAACTTGAAATCACCCGTATAAACAATCGAACCTTTTGCGGTTTCTACGACAATTCCTAAAGTATTTGGAATCGTATGTGTTGTCTTGAAAAAACTAATAGTTATATTCTCACCAAAATCAATTTCTGTTTCTTCATTCACCACATGAAAGTCATTAAATTTTTTGGTTTCGCTATAATCAGATACTGTTAACTTCGCCAGCTCGATCGTAAGTTCACTACCAAAAACAGGCACCTCAACATCTGCTAAAAGATACGAAAGCCCTCCAATCGCATCCGCATGACCATGTGTTAGAAAAACGCCAACAACTCGCGATGCATTCTCCACCAAATAAGAAAACTCGGGAATTACGACATCGATCCCTAACAACTCGCTTTCAGGATATTTTAACCCACAATCCAACACAAAAATATTATCATCCACCTCAATAATATACGCATTTTTGCCATTTTCACGCACACCACCCAGGGGAATGATTTTAACCTTACTCATTCTCCTTCACTCTCATTTCTCAATCTGTACCCTTTCACTTTTCTATAATAATATTTTAAACTAACTTTAATTTATGCAAACTTTCAGCAATCTGCACAGAATTCCACGCTGCACCTTTTAATAAATTATCCGCAACAACCCACATATGAAAACCTTTCGCTTCATCTAAATCACGACGAATACGCCCCACAAATGTTTCCTTACGCCCAACAGAATTAACCGCTTGTGGATAAGTTTGTGTTTTAGGGTCATCTTCTAAAATAACACCTGAAGCCTTTGCTAATACATCTTTAACTTGCTGAGGTGTTAC
>JAIRLR010000162.1 GCA_031259195.1 Streptococcaceae bacterium
GACGAGGAAAAGCGAAAAAAATTCGACCTAGAAATGTCTGAAGTTTCGCTTAACACCGACATTTGCTACATCGACGAGTGTGGGATGAACAAGCACATGTCACGTGAGTATGGTCGTGCTCCAAAAGAGATACGGGTTTATTTGCCAACCCCCGGACTCATCGGCAAAAAAGGAATCGGTCAAGTCAATGACGACTGGAACACAACCGGCACTTGGTTTAGCGTTTGGTTTGAGTGGTTTTTGTGTCCACTTTTGAAAGCGGGGACAGTCATTAGATCTGTCCTAAAAGTAGGCCATGATTGAAATTGTGTTCAATTTTTAATCATGGCTTAGTTTCGCAAGAGGTCTATTGAATTTTGTGAGTTTTTTGTCATGTACTTTACAGATTTTTCTAATTTGATGGGTTGTCATATTTTAATTTATACATAATATCATGATAATTATTTAAAACTTATGGGGCAAGTTTAGCCTTAGAACCTGTTCCAAAACGTTGTATTAATTTTTACTAGGTGCTATAAAAAGTTTATGAACAATAAAAAACGAATAGAAAAGCTAAAACACACAGGCTCTTAGAACTTTTCGGCATTCACAAAATAAACAAAAAACGAAAGGATTTTTTATGAACAATAATTTAGCAGTGAAACTGCCGGGATTGGATTTAAAAAATCCCATTATGCCAGCATCTGGATGTTTTGGTTTTGGTGAGGAGTATGCCAAGTATTATGATTTAAATTGTTTAGGTTCAATCATGATTAAGGCAACAACCCCTCTGGCTCGTTTTGGGAACCCAACACCGCGAGTGGCAGAAACGCCTTCAGGGATGCTTAATGCCATTGGTTTGCAAAATCCTGGTTTGGATGTTGTAATGAAAGAAAAACTGCCTGCGCTTGTAAAGTATGATTTGCCAATTATTGCCAATGTTGCAGGAGCATGTGAAGAAGATTATGTAGCAGTTTGTGCCAAAATTGGTGATGCGCCAAATGTTAAGGCGATCGAGTTAAATATTTCTTGTCCTAATGTCAAACATGGCGGTCTTGTTTTTGGGACGGAACCTGAGATTGCTTATCGTTTGACGAAACGCTGCAAGAGGCAAGCTAGCGTTCCTGTTTATGTGAAATTGTCGCCGAATGTCACGGATATTGTTAAAATTGCTGAAGCGGTTGAAGCAGGTGGTGCGGATGGTTTTACGATGATTAATACTTTGATGGGTACACGTTTTGATTTGAAAACAAGACAGCCGCTTTTGGCAAATGTAACAGGTGGTTTATCAGGTCCTGCCATTAAGCCGGTAGCGTTAAAGTTAATTCATCAAGTGTCCCAGATAAGTCGCCTACCGATTATTGGTATGGGGGGCGTTGCTATAGCAGATGATGTACTTGAATTTATTATTGCTGGAGCGAGTGCGGTGGCAATTGGCATGATGAACTTTACAGATCCATATATCTGCCCAAAAATTATTAAAGATTTGCCAAAGGTGATGGATAAGTATGGGGTGGAATCAATTCAACAGTTGGTTAATGAAGTGAAAGCAGAGCGTGAGAAGAAGTGGGAAAAGATTCAAGAGAAGCTCGACCTGTAATTGCCCTAGATTTTCCAAGCAAGAGTGAGGTCGTTAATTTTTTAGCAAAATTTCCAATAGATGAGCGTTTGTTTGTCAAAATTGGCATGGAAATTTTTTATCAAGAAGGCCCTGAGATTGTTCGATATGTAAAAAGTTTAGGGCATTCTATTTTTTTGGATTTAAAATTGCATGATATTCCAAATACAGTGAAATCAGCGATGCGTCGTTTGGCGTGCTTGGGCGTAGACATTACCAATGTCCATGCAGCTGGTGGCGTTAAAATGATGGAAGAGGCACGTCTTGGTTTAAACGAAGGCACGCCTACAAATAGAGAAATCCCAAAGTTAATTGCGGTGACACAGCTAACTTCAACGCGTGAAGAAAGTATAAAAAAGGAACAGTTAGTCTCGGTGAGTTTAGAAGAGTCGGTGGTAAATTATGCACGCAACGCGCAAAAAGCAGGTTTAGATGGCGTTGTATGCTCTGCACTTGAGGTGGAGAAAATTAAAGCGAGCACATCCAGTAATTTTATTTGCTTAACTCCAGGTATTCGGCCTGTTGGGGCAAATGCTGGCGATCAAAAGCGTGTGGTGACTCCAAGTAAGGCGCGTGAGATTGGTTCAGACTATATTGTTGTTGGTCGTCCAATTACGCAAGCCAAAAATCCATATAAAATTTATCATAAAGTCAAAGAAGAGTGGAATTAAGCTGTGGATTAATCATGAAAGGAAGATAGACATGATAAGTGTCGTTTTTATGGGCACTCCTGCTTTTAGTGTACCGATTTTAGAAGGAATGATTGAGCAAGGTTATCGTGTGCTAGCAGTGGTGACGCAACCTGATCACAAGGTGGGACGCAAGAGGATTTTAATTCCATCGCCAGTGAAGGATGCAGCATTGAAACATCGTTTGCCTGTTTTGCAGCCAGAAAAAATAACAGATTCTTCTGAGATGGATGAAATTTTAAAGTTAAAGCCTGATTTAATTGTTACCGCTGCTTTTGGTCAATTTTTACCGGAAAAATTATTGCAGGCTCCAAAATTCGGTGCAGTGAATGTTCACGCTTCATTGTTGCCCAAACATCGCGGCGGTGCGCCTGTTCATTATGCGATTATTAATGGCGAGAGTGAAACAGGGATAAGCATTATTCAGATGGTTAAAAAAATGGATGCTGGAGATATTATTGCGCAAAGGTCATTGCCTATCACGGAGAAAGATAATGTTGGTACAATGTTTGAAAAATTATCCTTGCTTGGTCGAGATTTATTAATAGAAACTTTACCTGCATACTTAGAAGGAAAAGTTAAGCCCGTTCCCCAAAGCGAAGATGCAGCAACGCTTTCGCCCAATATTACTCGTGCTCAAGAACAGATTGATTGGCAAAAGGAAGCTAAAGCGATTAATAATCAAATTCGCGGGATGTATCCATGGCCAATTGCGTACACTATATATGACGATTTGCGGATCAAACTTCATAAGGCGACGGTGATTGAAACAGAAACGACTACACAAAAACCTGGAACAGTAGCAAAACAAACAAAAAAAGAATTATGGGTAGCAGCAGGCAAGGGCAGCATCTTGCAGCTAGATGAGGTTCAGCCGGCAGGTAAGGGGAAGTTAAAGATTGTGGATTTTTTAAATGGCGTCGGGAAAGATGTACAAGTAGCTGATGTCTTTTCGAGTCTTGAAGCAGATTAGGCAAACAAGTTAACAGGCTCTTAAAGCTCTTTTGTAAGGGTTTATTATTTTATCAAAAATTTTCTTGATTTTACCAATTTAATGCAAGGCAGAGATATTTCTACAAATGCGCAAATTCTAGCTCCTTTTTATTGACAGGAAAAAGAGTTAAAAGTATCATGTAACTTGTAGAAAGTGCTTCTTATCGTTTTAAGGCAAGATTATGCGAATTGAGATGCAAATGATAAAATGCGAAAAAAACGCACATATTGGTTATATTTAAAGTTTTTAAAAAGGAGGTAAAATCTAATGAAAGGTAAGTTTTATTTATTATTTTTAACCGTTTTAACCATCTTTCTTTTTCCTGATAAAGCTTTAGGCAACGGGGCTTTTGTCGAGGTGACCAAGGGGCATGGGGTTCTTACGCAAAAGCATTTTAAAACCTTGCAAAATCATGGGATAGATGGTATTGTAATACAGTTAGCTAAAGGGAAAAAAGCTCTTGAGGCAGGAGTAAATCCTTTTGCCCCGCAACAAATTGCTGAGGGGAAAGCAGCCTGCTTAAAACTTGCAGTATCTTTCGTAAGCACTGCTACATCTCCTGAAGAAGCGGCTACCGAAGCTAATGAGTTGATTTCTCAGATCCGCTCTTTGAACCTTACCCCTGAGACACCAGTAGTTAATGAATTAAGTGATCCTTCCCTTGCTGTAGATCGGATTGATCCTACGCCAAACGCTGTCATTTTTCGTAATCAGCTTTTGGCTAACGGTTTTACAAATGTTTTTCAGCATTGTCATGCTGATTTGCTGCAAAGAGGTCAGATTCGCCCTGATGAACTTGGTGGAATAGCTGCTTTTTGGCTTGAGGGAGATCCAAGTTCCTACCCTGATGTTGCAGCTGTAAAGTTAGCTGATAGTCCTTTTTCAGGCTTTCCTGCTTTATTAAGTGTAAATTTGGATAAACGCGAAATTTTCACTTCTTCAAGAACGAGAGGCGAAGTGGTGCCCGCCTCATCATCTAGTGTACCGCAAATGCAAAGGGTTGATCCGCAAGCTTTTTATGC
>JAIRLR010000005.1 GCA_031259195.1 Streptococcaceae bacterium
CTGAGATAAGGAAAAAAACGCAAGAATAGTGGGTGCTATTGCGAGGCTTTTTGACGAAATATCAGGAAAAAAGAAACGCACCGAGTAGGTACGTCCTGCCTAAACTCTGTCAAGCTAACGCTTGCCACTCGTTAAAGCAGTTCGCAATTTTCATGGATCTAGTTTCGCAAGAGGTCTATTGATAAATCCCGTTATCAAGCAAAGCTTGAAACGACTTGTAAACCTGCCAGGTCTTTTGACGCTAAAAGTACTGCTTTTAGGTAACGAAATAAAAGAAATTTGTCAAAATTTCTTACAAAAGCAAGTATTACCAAAAAAGTCGCACTAAGTATGTACGCCCTGCCTAAACTCTGCCAAGCTAATGCTTGTCAATCGTTAAGGCAGTTCACACCAAGTAGGTACATCCTGCCTAAACTCTGCCAAGCTGACGCTTGCCAATCGTTAAGGCAGTTCGCAATTGGAGATAAGTTAACAAGTTCTTACATTCCATTTACGCTCAAGATACCCCATAAAATAACTTAACGGCAAAGTGATAAGTAAATAAAAAATTCCAACTAAGATATAACTAGGAATCGTTTGAAATGTTGCTGCAGCAACTCGATCTCCTTGATACATCAGATCAACTCCTGCAACCATTGCCAAAATCGAAGAATTCTTTACAAGACTGATAAACTGATTCCCCAAAGGAGGAATCACAATTTTAAACGCTTGCGGCAAAACAATATAGCGCATACCCTCCCAATAGGAAAGTCCTTGCGAAAGCCCAGCCTCCATCTGACCCTTAGGCACTGACTGAATACCTGCTCGAAGCGTTTCAGCAATAAAAGAAGAAGTATAGATAGTTAAACCAATCACTCCTGCCTGAAAATTATTTAAAGGAATACCTTGCATTGGTAAAGCAACAAAGAAAAACATTACAATCACAATCAAAGGAATATTACGGAAAAATTCCACATACATGCGAGCTATTGTTTGAATACCGCGATGTTCAGAAAGTTGAAAAATAGCCATCATCGTTCCAATGATAAGGCTAAATAAAAGAGCAATTAGACTTGCACTGATTGTATTTTTAAAGCCCAATAAAAAATCAGGAAAATAATGTTGAAGTAACTCGATCATTTTATCCCTCCAATTCTTTTAGAGCCTGTTAAAGATTACTTCTGAGCAACTTTGCCAAACCATTTATTATAAATTTGGTCATACTCACCATTTTGATGTATTTTTTGCAGTGCTTGATTGATTCTTTCCACAAAAGCAGTTTGTCCTCTATTGGCAGCTATCCCATATGGCTCCGTGGTGAACTTGCCACCAGTTAAAACATAACCTGGATTTTGCGATGCAATCCCCATCAAAATAGCATCATCAGCCGTCATCGCCTCCCCTTGCCCTGACTTTAATGCTGTAAAACACTCTGAATAATTCTCAAACTCCAAAACTTGTGCTTGTGGTGCTACTTTACGAATATTTTCCGTACCTGTTGAACCTTTTGCTGCTATTACTTTTGTCCTCTCATTTAAATCACTCACCGAATGGACCCTAGAGCCTTTTTTCACTAAAAGAGTTTGACCCGCATCAAAATAAACATCTGAAAAATCAACTTGTTGGCTGCGTTCAGAAGTGATCGTCATTGTTGCAATAATAGCATCGATATTACCGTTTTTTAACAAAGGAATACGCGTTTTTGGTGCTGCTTCAATAAAAACGGCCTTGCCAGACTTTCCTAAAATTTCTTTTGTTAAAGCATTAGCGATATCAATATCAAAGCCTTCTGCTTTCCCAGTTTTAATATTCATTAAACCAAATAAGCCGACATCATTTCTAACTCCCCATACAATCTGTTTTGTTTCTTCAGCTCTTTTTAAAGAATCTTTTTTAGATAAATTATTTCCATTGCATCCAGTTAAAATAAAAATAAATCCTAAAAACAGAAAACAGAAAACTAACTTCTTCATCGAATGACCTCCTAATGATTAATCACCTTACTTAAGAAATCTTTCGCTCGCTCTGTTCGCGGTTTAACAAAAAAACTTTGCACATCTAAAGTATCTTCAAGCACCTGACCATCTGCCATAAAAATCAAACGATCAGCTACAGCTTTAGCAAAGCCCATCTCATGAGTAACAACGATCATACTCATCCCTTCTTTTGCAAGCTTTCGCATAACGTTTAAAACATCGCCAATCGTCTCAGGATCAAGCGCTGAAGTTGGCTCATCAAATAACATCATCTTAGGCTTCATCGCAAGTCCTCTAGCAATTGCCACTCGCTGTTTTTGTCCACCTGAAAGCATTTCTGGATACGAATCTTTTTTATCCCACATATTAACGTATTTCAAATATTTCTCTGCTACCTGATTTGCCTCATTTTGCGTTTCTTTCAAAACTTTTACTGGAGCTAAAGTGATATTTTCGAGCACCGTTTTATGAGGATACAAATTAAAATGTTGAAAAACCATACCCACATTTTTGCGAATCTTTTGCATATTCGTTTTTTTATCAGCTAAGTTATAGCCATCAACAAGTAACTGACCGGAGGAAATGATCTCAAGAGCATTAATCGTTCTAAGCAGCGTTGATTTACCACTACCAGATGGACCAATAATTACCACCACTTGCCCTTCTTCAATTTGCAAATTAATATCTTTTAAAGCATGAAAAGAGCCATAATATTTATTTACCTGCTGAAACTTAACCATAAACATCTATGCATACCTCCTTTAAGAATTTATTCACAAATAAAATTACTCGTAAGATCAGTATCGCGTTAAAAATTCTGCTTGTAAATAGAATTATCAGAAAATTCAACATTTTATCCTTAAATGTTCGGAAAATAAACATCTTGTTCTAATTAAGATTAGTAATTTTTGTCAAAACAAATGAGATAAACACGAACATTTCAGATGAATTTACAGAAAAATAGCTACTAAGAATATATATATCTAAGAGCCTGTTAACAGGTTCTTAAGCAAATTATTTGTCGATGCTTTAAAAACAATCATCCACTGTGCCCCGAACGATGTAGCCATGCAAATAGTCGGCATTGGTTTTATTATCAACGTTATTCAGAATTCTATTGAAACAACGCTCAACTCTTCAAGTGACTTACTATTTACCGCCACAGGGAAATATGTAAAAATCGATAAAGAATTTTGCAGCTTTAAACTCACTCCTTTGAAAAAATTAATTTAAGAAAATGAAGAGAATTAAAAAAGGAATAAAGAACTATCCCTTTTTGTATTTGTAGCAAAAACATTTTTTTACAAGGATTATGTATATCCTTAGTGAAATTACTATTGAAATTATATAATATTTTTATATTTAAAAACAACAACAAGCTTTGTGGATTTGTGGAAAGTACTTTACAAATATACTGTAAAAGCAAAAGACAAGTGGAAAAAATGTAGATGAATTGTAGAAAATATTTCTGCTGATGAATAAGTTTTTAAAAAGATTTTTAATCCTCATATTGTGGGAAGGAGTTTTTTAGTAAGGATGAATTAGATCATCATTTGTTTTATGTGAATGAGGCATATGGCATACACCCTTAGTATATGATAGTGTAAGTAAAAAATTGTGGAGTTAAAGATTTATAAATGGTCAATTCACAGTTTATTTAAAGAAAAATTTACAAATATACAAGTTGTATAGGAAGTTTTCCACAATTTCAAAATATCTTGTTGAAAATTTAAAAAGCACATAGAAAAAACTTAGTTTATAAATAAACAATATTTTTTCTTTTTGTGAATTACGGATAAAAAACTTTCAAAATCGTTGATATTTTCTTTTATTGTGAAAAAAATTTATTAACTATTGAAAAAAGGTCTATGTTTTCCAAATAAAACTTGTGGAAAACTATAAATACTAATGCTAAAATTGACTCACCGTATGCGAAAGGGATGCTTTGATAGATGGCGTTAAAGGACGAGATTTGGGAAGAAGTAAAAATGCATTTTCGACAAATAATGAATGAAGTTTCTTATGAAACTTTTATTGCTTCAGCAAAGCCGCTTGATATTGTGGATAATGATTTTTACATCGAAGTTCCTGGCATTCCTCATAAGATGCAATATGAAAATTATCATGGAAATACAATTGAACAGATTGCTAAAGAAAGAACAGGGCGAAATATTCATGTAAAGATTAGTCTTCCTGGAGAGTATAGCAAGCATATGGTAAAAGAGTCAGCTAGCAATTATTATTCGACTTTTCCACAGGTAGATCGTTCAATTTATTTAAATCCTAAGTATACATTTGATTCTTTTGTTGTTGGAGATGGCTCGCGAATGGCTCATGCGGCAGCCTTAAGCGTGGCTGATCATCCTGGTGTTTTGTACAATCCATTGTTTATTTATAGTGGAACAGGATTGGGAAAAACTCATTTATTGCATGCTATTGGAAATGAAGTATATCGTAATAATCCGCAAATGGTGATTCGCTATGTTTCAACGGAAATGTTTACAGATGAGTATATTTCTTCAATTCAGTCAGGGAAGATGGAGCAGTTTAAAGCAAAGTATCGCAAAGTTGATTTGTTAATGGTTGATGATATTCAGTTTTTAACTGGTAAGACGGAGACGCAAAATGAATTTTTCCATACATTTGAAGAGCTATGGAATAATGGTAAACAAATTGTTTTAACTTCAGATCGTACGCCTTCTGAGCTTGAAAAGTTAGCAGAGCGTTTAGTTTCTCGTTTTCAGATGGGTTTGATTACGGATATTGTGGCACCTGATCTGGAAACACGAGTCGCAATTTTAAGAAAAAAAGCTGAAAGTTATGGTATTGATATTGTTCAAGATGTGCTTCGTTATATTGCCGAGCAAATTTCCGTCAATGTTCGCGAGCTAGAGGGTGCTTTAAAGCGAGTTCAAGCGTATTCGGTGATTAATAATCGTGATATTACAATAGAAGTTGCGCATCAAGCTTTGGTAGGGATTACTGGCGGTAAAGTACGCAAAACAAAAGTTGATGTGGCAGAAATTATTGAAGTTGTAAGCAAATATTATGTAATTAATCCTTCTGATATTAAAGGAAAGAGGCGCATAAAAAGCATTTCAGTGCCACGACAAATTGCAATGTTTTTATCGCGTGAGTTGACTAATCTTTCCTTGCCGCGGATTGGCAAAGCTTTTGATGGAAAAGATCATACAACTGTAATGTATGCGCATAAAAAAATTTCTGAGACAGTTTTAAAAGATGAATTTTTAGCAAATGATATTCAGGCGTTGAAGAGGAAATTAGGGCGTTAGGAAGGGAAACATAAATGACAGAGAGAAAGAATTTATCTACTAAGTATCATCCTTCTGAAGTAGAGGCTGGACGTTATCAAAAGTGGTTAGAGCAAAAGGTTTTTGAACCATCGGCTGATAAAAAAGCGAAGACGTATTCAATTGTTATTCCGCCGCCAAATGTGACGGGGAAACTACATTTAGGTCATGCTTGGAATACAACGCTGCAGGATATTATTATTCGCCAAAAGCGGATGAAAGGCTACGATGCGCTTTGGCTTCCAGGGATGGACCATGCTGGGATTTCAACCCAAGCCAAAGTTGTAGAAGAGCTTCGAAATCAAGGAATTGATTATCAAGAGCTTGGGCGAGAAAAATTTCTTGAGAAAGTTTGGGACTGGAAAGAAGAGTATGCGGGAGAAATTCGCAAGCAATGGGCAAAGCTAGGTTTGTCGCTAGATTATTCGCGTGAGCGTTTTACTTTGGATGAAGGTTTGTCTGCTGCAGTTCGCAAAGTATTTGTTAAGCTTTATGAAAAAGGGTTAATCTATCGCGGTGAATATATTATTAACTGGGATCCGAAAGCGCGCACAGCTTTATCTGATATCGAAGTGATTCATAAGGATGTTGAAGGTGCATTTTATCATATGATATATAATTTGGAAGATGGCAGTACTTCGCTTGAGGTTGCTACAACGCGCCCTGAGACAATGTTTGGAGATGCGGCAGTAGCGGTTAATCCAGATGATCCGCGCTATAAAGATTTTATTGGGCAGTATGTGATCTTGCCGATTATTAAAAAAAAAATTCCTGTTGTTGCAGATGAACATGCTGATATGGAGCTTGGAACGGGAGTTGTGAAAATTACACCTGCCCATGATCCAAATGATTTTGAGGTCGGACAGCGTCATAACTTGCCACAAGTTAATGTGATGAATGAAGATGGTACAATGAATGAAAATGCTGGTGTGTTTGCGGGAATGGACCGCTTTGCTGCGCGTTATGCGGTTGTGGAAAAATTAAAAGAGTTGGGTCTTTTAGTAAAAGTAAAAAAGATGGTTCATTCTGTAGGGCATTCACAGCGTAGTGGTATGATGGTGGAGCCTCGTTTATCAACTCAATGGTTTGTGAAAATGGATGAGCTGGCCAGGCAAGTTATTGCTAACCAAGCAACGGATGAAGCTGTGGCGTTTTTCCCTTCAAGATTTAATCAGACTTTTTTAAACTGGATGGAAAATATCCACGACTGGGTAATTTCTCGTCAACTTTGGTGGGGTCATCAGATTCCTGCTTGGTATCATAAAAAAACGGGCGAGATGTATGTAGGGGAAGTTGCCCCAGCTGACTTAGAAAACTGGGAGCAGGATCCTGATGTGCTGGATACTTGGTTTAGTTCAGCCTTGTGGCCATTTTCAACTATGGGTTGGCCAGATATTGAAAATGAAGACTTTAAACGTTATTTCCCAACAAATACCTTGGTAACAGGATATGACATTATCTTTTTTTGGGTTAGTCGAATGATTTTTCAGTCACTTGCGTTTACAAAGCGGCGACCATTTGAAAAGGTGTTAATTCACGGACTTATTCGTGCTGAAGATGGACGAAAGATGAGCAAGTCATTAGGCAATGGGATTGATCCGATGGATGTGATTGATAAGTATGGTGCTGATGCTTTGCGTTGGTTTTTATCAAATGGTTCAACACCTGGTCAGGATACACGTTTTAGTTATGAAAAAATGGATGCAGCGTGGAATTTTATTAATAAAATCTGGAACATTTCGCGTTACATTATTATGAACAACGAAGGTTTAACAGTAGATTTGATTTCAGAAAGTTTGGATAAAGTTGTAAAGCGTAATGCTGGTAATGTCTTTGATCGCTTTATTTTAAGTCGCTTAAATGAAACGATTGAAAAAGTAGATGAGAATTTTGAGCGCTTTGAATTCGGCGAAGCAGGGCGTGTTCTTTATAATTTTATTTGGGATGAATTTGCTGATTGGTATCTTGAATTAACGAAAGAAGTTCTTTACGGAGAAGATGAGAGTGAAAAAGTTGTAACGCGTGCAATATTAACGCATGTTTTAGATCAAATACTGCGTTTGCTTCATCCGATTATGCCATTTGTGACAGAAGCAATTTTTGAATATTTACCGCATAATGAAGAAATATTAATAGCGGCTTCTTATCCCAAAATAAATCCTGATTTTTCTGATAAAAAAGCAGTTGCAGATGTTAAAGTTCTAAAAGAATTAATTCGTGCAGTGCGTACGATTCGTTTGGAAGCGAATACGCCTCTAGCTAAAAAAGTGCCGATATTGATAAAAACAACTAATTCACACATTGAGAAATTTTTACAGGAAAATGAAAATTATCTTAGACGTTTTACTAATCCTAAAACTCTAACGATTTCAAATGATGTAAAAGAACCTGAAATGGCCAAATCAGCAATTCTTACAGGTGCAGAGATTTATTTGCCATTAAAGGGTTTGCTTAATTTAGATGAGGAGATAGCCCGTTTGCAAAGAGACTTAGATAAATTAACACAAAAAGTAAAATGTGTACAAAGTAAGCTTGCTAATAAA
>JAIRLR010000064.1 GCA_031259195.1 Streptococcaceae bacterium
ACGTACCTACTTGGTGCGAACTGCTTTAACGATTGACAAGCGTAGCTTGGCAGAATTTAGGCAGGACGTACCTACTTGGTGCGAACTGCTTTAACGATTGACAAGCTACGCTTGGCAGAGGTTAGACATGTAGGGACCTTTTGCTTTCCTCAAACCGTCAAAGTCGTAAAGCTTATTATTACGGTTTTATGAAAAAAAGTAAATGCTGTTGCCCTGATACAGATATAGAATCAATAATTATGAAAAATATCTAATAACTCATTAGCTTCATCATATAGCCCTATGCTAGCAAAAGAGTTGATTGCTAAATGCGCTTTAATGCGATCGATATTTCCATTAGAAAAAGAATTTAAAGAATTAAAGAAAACATAATAAGCACGTTCGTACATCTTACAAGGATATTTTTTGATAAAGTCGTAAAAGCGATTTAAAAATAAATCCATATTATTTTTAATTTTATTTTGAAAAATATTTACTCCACGCTTAACAAAAAATAATGCAAATTCGTGCTCATAACAACTGTTTTGAGATACTATTTTGTAAACTTCTTCTTCATATACTTGAATTTGTGATTCATCAAGATAGGTTAAACAATTTAAGAAAAGTAAAATCTCAGATCTCTTCCAGTCTTCAATTTGAAACAAATGCCCTTTTATTTCACTTATCATATCGTCCAAATCATTATAGGCGATATATAAAAATTGAATGTTACATAAAATCATGATCCATGCAGAAACCATATCAGCTAAACTATTATTTTCTTTATATTTATCCCAATGTTTCTGTAGTTTGTTATGATATTGCTCATTATCTAGTTTTTCATTGAACGAAAGAGCATATATGGAAGAGTTATTCTTTATTTCTAAATTTGCTAAAAATTCATCAAAGCCTATATTTAACCGCTCTAACAGTTTATATAAAATATCAAAACTTACCAATGACTTATTATTTTCAAGATTACATAAAGTTCGTCTAGAAATAATTCCTTTGCATAGATTTTCTTGCGTGATTCTTCTTCCTTTTCTTATATTTTTAAGAAATGTCCCATAATTCATAAATGATTGCCTGCCCCTCGGGAATTAGTTTTTTATTTGTATTACTGCTCAATTTAATATTTTAAACATATTTATTTAGTTTTGTGTAAGATGTCCAATTATTTGCACATTTTGGATGATAATCATATAAAAAACAGGTTAAAGTACCCCAAAAAATTGGAATATTTTACACAATGTTTATATTTGGTGCTTTTTATGCTTATAAGTAAAGATGTCTATAAGGGTGTTCTTGTTGGGGGAGAAAAAATGTCTTTTAAACTAGAAGAAAGTAGCATTAATCTGGTTTTTTGGATTTATCTGATTTTTATTTTGAAAGGGTATTTAAGGAGTATTAATTTTTTTTAATTGTCGCATCCAGAGGGAGCAAATATTTCACTAACAGAACAGAAAAAACAGTGGTTACCTTTTTTAGAACCTGTTAACTTGTCTCTCTAGTGAGCAAGAATTAGAACTCAAAAAAATTTACGAAAAACTAAATCCAGCACATCTTAAAAAAACTTTACAAAGCTTCAAGAAAAGCTTTGTAAGCCTCAGATTTTAGTTTACTCAAGAAAAAATTTAACACAATTTTAATCATGAAATAGAAAATTTATAAATTTCATTCAATTTGCTTATCTTGTTGTTGCTGCTTTTCGTTGAACAGAAAACTACCAGATTTTCACTTATAAACGAAAATCTGGCATTTTATTAAAATTCACAAAAATTTAAAATGATGCAATATCCACATGAACACCTGGTCCAAAGGTTGTTGTTACAGATAAGTTTTTAATATATGTCCCTTTAGCAGAAGCAGGTTTTGCTTTAACAATCACATCATGGATTGTTTTAAAGTTTTCAATCAATTTACTCACTGCAAAAGAAACTTTTCCAATCGGAGCATGAACGTTCCCTGCTTTATCGACCCGATATGTTACCTTCCCAGCTTTTACTTCTTCAACTGCTTTTGTAACATCCATCGTTACCGTGCCCGTTTTCGGATTTGGCATCAGTCCTTTAGGGCCTAAAACACGCCCTAAACGACCAACGACAGCCATCATATCTGGCGTTGCTACAACAACATCAAAGTCAAACCAACCTTGATTAATTTTGGCAACCAAATCATCTTCACCTACAAAATCGGCACCAGCAGCTTCTGCTTCTTTTGCTTTTTCTCCCTTAGCAAACACTAAAACTCTTTGTGTTTTTCCTGTGCCATTTGGCAATACAACTGCTCCGCGAATTTGCTGATCTGCTTTTTTAGGATCAACGCTTAAACGATAAGCCACTTCAACGGTTGCATCAAACTTAGCAATATTGGTCTCTTTTGCTAAAACAACGGCTTCTTCAACTAAATAATGTTTATTTTTATCTATTTTGGCAAGCGCTGCTTGCATTTTCTTACTTTTTTTAGCCATGCTTTTTTCCTCCTTAATGTGGTACAAACGGCTTTTCCTCCCACATAAAAAGAGATAAATTTCCGTTAGAACCTGTTAACAGATTCTAAAACATTTTTCTTTATCTCTTCACCTACACTTATGTTATGTGAAATTCAGGTGAAAATTAACCTTCCACAACAAGTCCCATCGAACGTGCAGTTCCTTCAATCATACGCATTGCTGATTCAACATTGGCTGCGTTTAAATCTGCCATTTTAGTTTCCGCAATTTCCTGCACTTGCGCTTTGGAAACTGTTGCTACTTTATTTGTATTGGGCTCACCGCTGCCTTTTTCAATCTTAGCTGCCTTTTTCAATAAAACAGCAGCTGGCGGTGTTTTGGTTATAAAAGTAAATGAACGATCTTCGTAAACAGAAATAACGACGGGAATAATTAACCCCGCTTGATCAGCTGTACGAGCATTAAACTCTTTTGTAAAGCCCATAATATTAACCCCTGCTTGACCTAACGCTGGGCCCACTGGCGGCGCTGGTGTTGCTTTTCCTGCAGGAATTTGTAACTTAACAACTTTTTCTATTTTTTTTACCACAAGATCACCTCCTCGTAAAAGATGTTTTGTAGAGGATTTATCCTCTTTCATAAATAAAATACTTTTACATCCTACAATAAATAACGACTTTTTTCAAATCGCTAAAATCAATTTTCAGTCGTTTATAATCGCTTATTTAACTCTTTAGATAGCTCTTCAAAACCAGGTTTGCCAAGTAAAGCAAACATATTCTTTTTATAAGCTTCAACTCCTGGTTGATCAAATGGATTGATACCATTTAAATATCCGGATAAACCGATCGCCAGTTCAAAAAAATAAACTAAATAACCAAGTGTGTACTCATCTTGGCGAGGAATAGTTACAATCAGATTGGGTACGCCGCCATCCGTATGAGCCAACAATACTCCTTCATAGGCTTTTGTATTTACAAAATCGATATCTTTACCTTCTAGGTAACTTAATCCATCTAAGTCCTCTGCTTCTTTTGGAATTGTAAGATTGTGTTTTGGCTTTTCAACTTTAATCACCGTCTCAAACATAAGACGCGTACCTTCCTGGATAAACTGCCCCAAAGAGTGTAAGTCTGTTGAAAAATTTGCAGAAGATGGATAAATGCCTTTTTGATCCTTACCTTCAGACTCACCGGCTAACTGCTTCCACCATTCAGAAAAATATTGCAATGACGGTTCATAATTAATCAACAACTCGACTGTTTTTCCTTTGCGGTAAAGAATATTACGCATGGCAGCATACTGGTAAGCAATATTGTCTTCTAACTTTTCAGAAGAAAGCTCTGTGCGCGCATCTGCAGCCCCTTTCATTAACGCTTCAATATCAACACCACTGGCGGCAATAGGAAGCAGCCCCACCGCTGTTAAAACCGAAAAACGCCCACCAATATCATCAGGTACGACAAAAGTTTCCCATCCTTGAGCATCTGCTTGAACTTTTACGGCACCTTTAGCTTTATCTGTAGTGGCGTAAATTCGCTTGTTTGCCTCTTCTTTACCGTATTTTTTAATCAATAAATCTTTAAGTACGCGAAAAGCGATCGCTGGCTCTGTAGTTGTACCTGATTTTGAGATAACGTTTACATAAAAGTCCTTATTTTTTACATACTCAACTAATTCATAAAGATAACTTGAAGAAATTGAATTTCCAGCATAAAGAATTTGCGGTGTTTTCCGCTCTTTTTTATCTTGAAGGTTGTAGAAATTGTTATTTAAAAAATCAATTGCTGCACGTGCGCCAAGATAAGAACCACCAATGCCAATAACGATCAATACTTCTGAAGTTTCTTGAATCTTCTGCGCTGATTTTTGAATGCGTGAAAACTCTTCCTTGTCATAGTCTACAGGAAGATCAATCCAACCTAAAAAATCAGAACCTACTCCTGTTTTTTCTCGCAGTAATTTATCTGCAGCACTGACTTGCGTTTGCATCAGCTTAAGTTCATGTCCTCTAACAAATGAATTTACCTTTGAATAATCAAATTTAATATGCCCCATTTTTAACCCCTCCTAAAAAACTTTTAATCTTTAAGACAGCCCCTTATCTTTTCCGCAATTTTAAATTTACGACTTTTCTTAACCTTTTTCAATGTTCTGATATATAGTTTCTTAGTCTTTTCATAGCTTCTACTAATTTTTCCATATCTGCTGCATAGCTTACGCGCACGTAACCTTCTCCAGCTTGACCAAAGGCAGATAACCCGGATAGATTGGCAGGGCAACAGCATTTACTTTTTTTCATAAAACCGCAATAATAAACTTATGAATATACAAAAACTTAAAATGGAGATAAAATCTCTTAAAGACCCTCGCCGAACTTCGTTTGGT
>JAIRLR010000137.1 GCA_031259195.1 Streptococcaceae bacterium
CAAATTATGGCGAATGCCATTTCCTTTTCGGAAATCTTCAAGATTTGAAAATAGTTCGACTAAAGGTAAGGGCATGTTGTTCTCTTCCGTTTCTTTAATTCACATCACTGCTTTCACTGTAACAAAATTCAGCGGTTAACGCTTGTTTTTAATTTATATCTCTTTACAAAAAGTCGTATGCGATGGCCCTGAGTAGGACTTGCTTGTCTTCATTTCACTAGTGAAAAAGATAGTTCAGATGTTTTAACTTTAACCGTATAGAAAGGAAATTAAGTGATGATTAGAATCAAAGAATTAGATTTTTCTTACAGAAAGATGTCCATTTTTCATTCGTTTAATTTAGATCTTTATCCAGAGATTACGGTAATTATGGGAGAAAATGGCGTTGGGAAAACAACATTGTTTAAGCTAATCGTCGGTGCTTTAAAGCAAACAAGGGGAACAATAGAAACAGAAATCGATTTATCGAAAGCGTTCTCTTGTCTTAATGAAGAAGGTATTTATCAAAATTTAACGGTAAAGGAGAATATTATTTTTTTAAGGAAGCTTGAAGGTGGTAAAGGATGGCGTCAGTTAACAGCGGATGAGAATCTTTGGGTAGAGCGCTTTAAGATGGAAAAGTATTTGAATCAATTGGTGAAAAACTTATCAACGGGTTTAAAGAAACGTGCGCAGTTCGTCACGGGATTAAGCAGAAGTCCGTCATTGATTTTATTAGATGAACCAACGAATGGAATTGATTATGAAACTCTTCAAATGCTAAAAAAAGAAATAAAGCAGCTAAATAATAAAAAGGTTCCTATTTTAGTGATTACTCACGATTTAAAATTTTGTTATGAAGTGGCTGATCGCATTATTTTTATGGAAAATGGAGAAGTAATGATTGATGAAAAAACTTCTCGCTATTCAAATTTGGATGAATTTGAGAAAAATTATGCTAGTCGAATGTTAAAAGTTAAAGAGAATTTAGCTTAGAACCTGTTAACAATCTCTCTATTGATGAATTTTTTGAGAAATTTTTGTGCATTTCTAGGAAAAAAACGCAGGTTTAGCGGTGCTAAATCGAGACTTTTTGACAAAGAAAGGCAAAAAATTACTAGAAAAAGCGCACCAAGTAGGTAACCCTGCCTAAACTTTGTCAAGCTGACGCTTGCCAATCGTTAAGGCAGTTCGCAATTAGGCAGACAAGTTAACAGGTTCTTATCACATGAATAGCCTCACACCATATAAGAAAAAGCGTGGTAAAAATTTAATCAGTTATCAGAGATGGTTTAATTCCAACTTGTCTAAATATCGTGTTTATACTGAGCATGTAAATTGTAGAATTAAGCAGCGTTACTTTGTAATAAGTAGAGAGAGCATTTGTTGCGCGTGGCTCTTATTTCTGGCATTTATAACTTTGAAAAAACGTTTTAGGACAGGTCTAATAAATTTAGGAAAACGGGGGAAAATAAATTGAAAAAGATCTTTCGAAGAAGTTTTAATTTTAGGATTAGAGCAGATGTGTGTTCTAATCCTTATTTAAATTTATTTTGTGTTGGAAATGCACAAATTTTTTCAATTTTACTATTGACAAATTGAGGAGGGGGGGGGGTAATATGCTAGTAAAAAGTACTTTCTGTTATTTTTAGAAATTTTTGTCCTTATTTTGCGCATTTCTAATTTTATGCCACATTGCTGGGAGGTTTTGTGTTATGAGATAAATTTAAAGAAAGTTTCCAAAAACTTAATTTTTTAGTAAATTATACGAAAGCTTTTACAACAGTTACCAAATTTTTGTAAAAATTAAGTAAAAATGTTACATTTGCCAATGTTTAGTTATTTAATCTAGTTAATTTTAATTTAATAAGGAAGAATTATGCATTTAATATATAGTCATCTCAAAAAAGAATACAAAGGAGGGAAAATCGCTCTTTGTGATATTAATTTAGATTTAACTTATGGAATTTACGGTTTATTAGGGCCAAACGCGGCTGGCAAATCCACTCTTATGAACATTACCTGTACACTACTAAAACAAACTTCAGGTTCTGTTGAATTAAATGGAAAGAACATTTTTATTTTAGGGGAAAAGTATCGAAATCTTTTAGGTTACCTTCCACAAAGTTTTGGTTATTATCCAGAATTTACTGCTTGGGAATTTTTAGATTATATAGCTACCATTAAGGATTGCCAAAAGAGCAATATTGAGCAATTTTTGGCAATGGTTGGTTTAAGTGAGGTAAAAGATAAGAAAATAAAGACCTTCTCTGGTGGAATGAAACAGCGTTTAGGCATTGCACAAGCGTTGCTCAATGATCCAAAAATTTTAGTTTTAGATGAACCAACTGCTGGATTAGATCCGAAAGAACGTGTAAAATTTCGAAAAATTATTGCTGATCTTTCGAAAGAAAAAATTGTCATTTTATCTACTCATATCGTTTCTGATGTCGAATTTATTGCTAATTCAATTATTCTTATTGAAGGGAGGATTTTGAAATTTGAATCTCCACAAAATTTGTTACAAAAATTAAAAGAAAAAGTCTGGGAGTGTCAGCTGCCAACTAGCGAAATTGAAAAAGTAGAGCAAGATTTTTTGGTCGCGAATGTACAACACCTGCAAGAATCAACGATAGTTAGAATTATTCATAATAGTAAGCCATTCCTTGATAGTAAGCTTGTCGATCCTAGTTTAGAAGATGTGTATTTATTTTATTTTAAAGCTTCATATGAAGATAACAATGGAGGGGGCAATGCTTAAATTAATAAGATATGAAATAAAAAAAAATTTGAAAAAAAAATCGACAATTATTGTGACAGGGCTTGTATTTTTGATTTTTCTAATCACTTTTATTAGTACTCCTTTTCAAGAACAGGTAGCGTATTATTCCAAAAATGAAATAGTGAAAAAAAGAGGGTTAGAAGCGATTAAAATTATAAAAAATTATAAATTACCTAAATTGTTAAGTGAAACATTTATATATCATGAAATTAAAAAAATTCAAGATTTATCCCGCGATCAAAGGAATTTAGTTACTGATCAAACAGGTTTATCAGAATTGAAAAGTGAAGTAATTCAAAAATTAATTCTTCCAAAATTTGAACTATTGACTCTTTTGGCAGATAACTATCATGTAAATGCGATAAAAGGCGAGAGAGTAGATACGATAAAGAAACTTTTATCTCTTTCTTTAGATCAAGGGCCTAGGTTTTATCAAATTAGAA
>JAIRLR010000018.1 GCA_031259195.1 Streptococcaceae bacterium
AAAAAACGCTTCACTTCTTAAGACATCTGCTTGCTTTGACACAGTACTTTTTGCGATTCGCTCCAAATAAGCTAACTGACTCTCTAGCTTGCACCCACTTGGCAATTTAAACTCAATTAACTGATGCATGGTAAAATTATTTGGATTTTTTTCTCCCAAATTAGGCAATACTTTTGAAATATAATTCATAAAAGTAAGATTTGGCGCCAATAAAATAACATCATCTGGAACAAGATCTTGGCGATATTGATACAACAAATACGCAATCCGTTGCAAAACCGCAGATGTCTTTCCTGAACCAGCGATGCCATTCACCAATAAAACACGGCTTTTAATATCACGAATAATCTCATTTTGTTCCTTCTGAATAGTCGCCGTAATATCTTGCATATATTCAGAAGAGTTTGAAGTTAAAGCTTGAAGCAATAATTCATCATTAATTGCAACCGATGTATCGTAATAATCAATCAACTGATCTTTTTTTAAGTTAAACTGCCTACGTAAAGTTAGATTTACATGCACTCTATCATCATCTTGAATGGCATAACTCGTTTTTCCCAGATCTTGATTGTAATAAAGCTCAGCAATCGGTGCTCGCCAGTCAATCACGCGATCTTCATCTTCCAAAGTTCGAAATGAATTAACTCCTAAATAAAAAGTAGCCATCTCGTTTTCATTTTCAAACTCAAGATCGATTCGGCCAAAGTAAGGCTCTTTTAACAAACGATTTACCGCATCCAAACGACTAGCCCAGCGGTCATGCTTCATATTAAGCTGATCAATCTCACGATTTTTTATTTCAATAGCAGAAAAAGTTTCTAATTGATTAGAGTAACTGGAAACATCACGATTAAGACCATCTTTCATCATCGCCATTAACTTACTGCCTTCTTTATGATGCTGCTTTAAAATCTTTTCTGCTTCTTCTTTAACTACTAATAACTCTTTATATATTGTATGCAAATGCTCTTGCTCTGCTTTAAAATCTTTTTTCATCGTGATTTTTACCGATTCCTCATATGTTATTGAACTATTTCAAATTAATCAATCATGTTAATAAATATTATTCTTTATTTTAACACACTAAACAATTAAAACAAAAGGCCAAAATACACTATAAATTTTTTATTAGACCTCCTTTATCGTACTAAAAATGCCATATTTTTAACTTATCTATACCCCTCTCTAAATTGAAAATGCGGTTTTTTAAAAAGATTTTAAAGGATATTTCTTTGAACATGGAAAGTCGTATTAACGACAATTTTCAGTTTTTTACAAAAACCGCATTTTCAATTTAGAAGGGTATATGTTTATGCCTCATTGTCCTTCTCTTTTCGTATTTATATAAATAAAAGCAGCATCTACTCGCTTTTCTATTTTATACATCCTTATTTAAAATATTTTTATCTTTTAATAATAAATAATTAAAATTTATTATTTTATTATGAGGGTTGAATTATAAAAATAATTCATTTATAATAATCTTGTAAGGTAAAATTCTACCCACATTTTAAGAGTTAAATTAAAAGTTAATTAAATAATAAGTTGTGTAATAAAGAATGTAAAATATCTTTTTGGAGGAAGTAAAAATGAAAGAATTAATAAGTAAAAAAAGAATGTACAAACGAAAAAAATTCTGGGTAATTGGTGCTGGCACGCTTTTCAATATGGGTTTAATGTTTTTGACATCAAATATAGTAAATGCATTAACACCAGATGAGATCATTAGCCAGCATCAAGATCGGTTGCTAAATTGCCTTTATAGTCATAATCGAGATGGCTTCGTTCAGGAGATGAATGCAGTGATTCAAGAAATTCGTTCAGATGGTCAAAACGCTGAATTAACATCAAAACTTCCCTTAAAATTTATAAATGAAGGTGAGAAGAATAATTGGGAGTCGTTATTAAACTCATTAAAGCAATTTATTTCTATATTAAAAAGTGATGCAACTCTTATGAACACTTTACAAAAAATTCAAAACACTATTATTAGTCAATCTGCAATCAGCAAGATGAGTTTACTAGCTATACAAGCGTTAAATACCGCAATTCAAAACAGTAAAGACCTTTCCGAACCTTTAAAAAAATTAGATGTAGTAGACGCTGGAGAAGAAGCGTTAGGAATAAATTCTAATAAAGAAAATTTAATACAAGCTATACTGAGTAAGCTTACCAATGAAGGAACAGAAAAAAAGAAAGCTGATGATATAAAGGATCATCGTTTGCGACAAGCTTTAACTGATAATGAAAGAAAACAAAGAGTGAAAGAATATTTCGGATCATTAAAACAAGAAGAACAGATACAAAGTATAACCCATAGTATAAATCAATTAACAGTATTTGCTACTGAGGATATAGAAAAATTAACTGGTGATATAGGTATTCTGCGTCCCAATGGGACCATAACAGATTATTTAGGGCAAGAAATAGGTCATTGGGAACATACCGGAAACATATTAAATTTAAGAGGTTATGAAAGTAATTTAAAATTATGGGGTGATTTAACTGCTGAAGAATTAGCTGATGTTGAACCAGCTCTAAGAACCTGTCTAAGATCTCCATAATTACGATTTTTCTGGTAATTTTTTGCCTTTCTTCGTCAAAAAGCCTCGATTTAGCACCACTAAATCTACGTTTTTTTCCTAAAAATGCACAAAAA
>JAIRLR010000052.1 GCA_031259195.1 Streptococcaceae bacterium
CAAACTTCCTACTTAACTAAATATTATTTTATTCAAAATTTTCCGATCAACTTTACCATTATGATTTAAAGGAAACTCATCCAACAAAACAAAACGCTGCGGCATCATATAATCCATAATCTTTTCAGCCAATGCTTTACGAAGTTCCTTTATAAACTGTTTTTCATCTTCAACTTTTATACTTGGAATTACAGCCGCAACCAATGCACGTACCTTATTATTCGCATCAATCTGCGGCAGAACTACGGCTTTATCCACTTTAGCAAGCGCAGCTAAATGCGACTCAATATCCTGAAGTTCAATCCTAAACCCATTCATTTTGACTTGAAAATCAATTCGTCCTTCATAGAATAATTGCCCTGTTTCATCCATTAGGCCGGCGTCTCCAGTATGATACGCCCACTTACCATCAACTTTGGCAAACGCTTGTGTTGTTTTGGCAGAGTCACGATAATAGCCTTTAGCTACGGAATCACCAACAATCACAATCTCGCCCCGCTCTCCTATAGAAAGCTTTTTTTCGGTTTCATGATCATGGATCTGAATCTCAACACCTGGCTTAGCTTTACCCAGCGGCAAGCGATCGTACTTTACCAAAAGATCTTTCGTAACCTTAAGCTGCGTTACTGCACCTGTCGCCTCTGTCGGTCCATAAGCATTCCATACCATAGCTTTTGGAAATTTTTCCAGTAATTTTTTAGCCGTCTTAACTGTCAACTCTTCACCACAAAAAATAAATTGCTCAAGCTTACGGTGCTTCTCCTGTACAAATGACGGATCCAGCAAGCAAATCTCTACAAATGAAGGTGTTGAAATCCAAGTATTGATTTCCGTTGTATTCAACCGCTCAAACAAATACTTAAAATTCGTCGTCTCATCCCTTGATAAGCTAACCAAAGTCCCGCCAGAAAGCAGGGCTGGATAAATACTAAAAATCGATAAGTCAAATGAAAACGGCGCTTGAAGCAGAACTTGATTTTGCGCAATTTGCTTAAAATCACGCATCATCCACTTAGTAAAACTAAGTAGGTTACTATGACTAACCTCGACACCTTTTGGTACACCAGTCGTTCCCGAAGTGTAGATTATATAGTTCGAAGCTTCATCACGCACCGCACTCTTTAAATTCACTAAGGGCTTGCCCTCAAAAGCAAACGCATCTTGATACAAAACATGATATTTTGCAAACAGTGCTTTTAACTTTTCATCAAGCTTATCTTTTAAAGTCACAATAACTGCCGATGGCTCACAAGCTTCAACAATCATCTTTACGCGCGCAAACGGTAAATGACTATCCATCGGCACATAAGCACATCCTGTAATATTTACTCCCAGCAAAGACGCTAAAGCGTAAAAATCACTCTCACCATAAACCAGCATGGGGCCTTTTTTCAAAGAAGATTTTGTTAAGGCACTTGCCACATTAGACGCTGCACGCCAAAGTTCTTCATATGTATATTCCTTTTGACAACTTGCAAAGGCAATGGTCGATGAATGCTTTTCAACTACTTGTTGCAATCGTTCTAAAATTGAAAGCTCCAATTAAAATCCTCCTTAGAACCTGTTAACGATCTCTCTATTGATGGATCCCGTTATACAAGTTTGTAATCAAGCAAAGCTTGAAACAACTTGTAATAACCCGACAGGTTTTTTTGAGAAATTTTTGTGCATTTTTAGGAAAAAAACGTAGAAATAGTGGTGCTATTTCGAGGCTTTTTGACGAAGAAAGGCAAAAAATTACCAGAAAAGTCGCAATTATGGAGATCGTTAACAGGTTCTTAAAATTCGTTATAAACAAAGCCGCCCCCGCTAGAATTTTTATAATGAAAAAAGTACAATAAAGCCAAAATAATCGCTGTGTAAAATAAAGTTTTGGCAATAAAAATCCCTATTTCTTTTGATTTACTCATTTATAAACCTCACTTCACTAGCAAAATTTTAAGCAAATAAATTAATAGCACTTTTCTTGTTAATTATAAGATTAAACTCCAATAATAACCATTAGAACCTGTTAACGATCTCTCAGTAGATGAAATTTTCGAGAAATTTTTGTACAATTCTAGGCAAAAAACGCAGATTTGGTAGTTCCAAATCGAGGCTTTTTAACGACGAAGTGTAAAAAATTGCCTAAAATCTTCGCTGCTAGGAGATCGTTAACAGGTTCTTAGGCTCAAGACTGATTTTAATTAAATCTCGCTCTTGTTTAAGTTTAAAGTATCAATACAAAATTATACGACTACCAATTCCAAAACATAACTTACAATTAACAGGGTTTAAAAATCTACCGTTTCTTTTTCTTTTTTTTAAACTGCTTCTGCGCTTTTTTCATCATCGATTTCATTGCAAATTCACCGATTTTCCCTTTAATGCCACCGCCAAAAGGATTCGGCATATTGCTTCCCATTCCCATATTTGGCATACCAGGCATGTTTGGCCTTTGCCCACCCATACCTTGAAGCGTTTTTCCCATATCGCCTTTCATCATCATCTGCATAGCTTTTTTAGCTTCATTAAAATTTTTAATCATTTTATTAACGTCCACCACGGTATTGCCAGAACCTGCAGCAATTCTCCGTCTGCGACTTGGTGTTAAAACATCCGGATTCTCACGTTCCTCTGGTGTCATTGAAAGAACCATTGCACGTTTTCTGGCAATATCTTTAGGATCGACCTTCACCTGATCTAACCCCGGCATCTGATTCATGCCCGGGATCATTTTAATCAAATCTTCAATCGGCCCCATATTTGTGACCTGATTAAGCTGATCGATAAAATCGTTAAAATTAAACGTATTTTCGCGCATTTTCTCAGCCATCTCACGCGTTTTCTTCTCATCAAACTCACGCTCTGCCTTTTCAATTAATGTCAGCATATCGCCCATACCAAGAATCCGCGAGCTCATCCGATCCGGATGGAAAATCTCCAGATCGGTTAACTTCTCTCCCGTACCAGCAAACTTAATCGGAGCACCAGTAATACTGCGAAGCGAAAGTGCTGCACCACCACGTGTATCACCATCAAGTTTGGTAATAATAACCCCGGTAATCCCTAGCTGATCATTAAAACTTTGCGCAACATTGGCCGCATCTTGTCCCGTCATCGCATCAACAACTAGTAAAATCTCTGTTGGACTTGCTAGCTCTTTAATCTGCTTTAACTCATCCATCAAAACTTCATCGATATGAAGTCGCCCTGCCGTATCAATCAATACATAATCATTTTTCTTCTCATGTGCTAATGCCAAACCTTGGCGAACAATCTCTACCGGACGCGCATTTTCTCCCATATCAAAAACAGGAACCTCTAACTGCTCCCCTAAAGTCTTTAATTGATCCACAGCAGCCGGCCGATACACATCCGCTGCAATCATTAGCACACGCGCATTCTCCTCCTTCATCAAGTGTTTGGCTAGCTTGCCAGCAAAGGTTGTCTTACCTGCACCTTGCAGCCCCACCATCATAATAATCGTTGGAATCTTCGGCGCTTTTTGCAATTCAACCGTTTCTGCCCCTAACGTTTTGGTTAACTCTTCATCAACAATTTTGACAATCTGCTGTGCGGGATTTAAAGTTTCTAAAACCTCAACACCAGTAGCTCGCTTTCGCACATTACGCGTGAAATCTTTAACCACAGAAAGCGCCACGTCGGCTTCAAGTAATGCCAAACGAATCTCGCCCATCATTTCTCTAACATCAGCTTCTGATACTTTCCCTTTACCACGAAGCTTCTTCATCACTTGTTGTAAGCGCTTAGTTAAGCCTTCAAATGCCATTAAAATTCTCCTTCACTTTTCTTTAATTTATCAATTACACTACTTTGAATCTCTTTAGAAATTTCAAATAATTGCCTCATTATGCTTATAATCTCTGGGCTAAATTCCTTATCTTCCACTGACTGCACTACTTTAGCTAGCATTTTCTCTTCTCGCTCTTTATCAAAAACAGGCAAATGATGCTTATATTTATATATGGCAATCCTTTTAGACAATTCCGCACGTCTTTCAAGTATTGATAACAATTCTACATGTAATTTGTCCATCTCTTGACGAAGTTCTACTAGCTCCACTTTATCTCCTTAAAAATCATAAAAGCCAATAATTGCTGTTCCCACTAACACTAATAATACTGCTATATATTGCCATTTTGTTAAACGTTCATTTAAAAAGACATGTCCCATCACAATCGAAATAACCGCATAAGAAGCAATCAAAGCTGCTGCGCCTAAACGATGTGCTTCTCCTTGCCTTTCAAATAAAACAAACTTTTGCTTTTTGAGAAAATTCAGCCATAGAAAAATAATCAACCCAAGAAAGAAAAAGGTTAACATATAAGCCATATTTTATAAAAAAAACTCTGTTACTCCCCAAAAAAGAATGCATAAAACCGTAAACAAAAACCACATCTTATCTACCTCATTTAGAACCTGCTCGACAATTAAATTTAACAAAAAAAGACTGATTAGGAAAGTTCTATCCTAATCAACCTAACGATTTAATTTAATTAACTTTGCCAAGAGTACCTTCATCTCTCCAACCAAGCTCTTCCGTCGCTTTTACAACTTCATTATAATTGGTGGTAAACATATGTTCTTGATTTCCGCGTTCATTACATATTCTATATATAGGGTCTCCTCCTTCTTGCTCAGTTCCTAAGTTGGAAACATAAAAGGCAATGCTTTCATCATGCCAACCTTTTGCCACCAGGTCATCTCTTTCATATAAGTTCGCTGTATATAAATGCTCACCGCTACTTGCATCATATACTCGATAAATTGGCACACCCCAAGTTAAAACTTGGAAGGCAATGCCTTCATCACGCCAACCTCTTCTTATCAAGTCATCTCTTTCATTAGAGTTAGTTGTAAACAAGTGGCGATCACCGTTAGGATCGTAAACTCGAAAAACAGGCAAAAATCTCACAGATGCTTGCGGAAGAGTCGAACCAGCAATACCAAAAAACGACACCCCTTTACTAGAAATACGATTATCCCAAAGAAACGCAGTAGAGTGCCACCCTGTCATAGCATTACGACTTGGATCTGTTACAAAAGTTTGACCGTTGTTATTTAACCCATAAAGAACAACCGCATGACCATAATCACTGGAGTTTGATATTTGATTTCCGCCACAAAAAATAATTGGAATAGAGTTGCTTAAAGTAGCATCAATTTCATCTTTTGTCCTTAGTGGTAAAACTTGTAAACCTACCATATCTCCGGCAACTTTTATAGCTTTTGTTGTAGCACCACCACCATTAGAGTTAAACTCTCCTACATCATGTAAACGAACTCCCCAGTCAAAAGGATTCCCGCTAACACCATAACTTTCAAAAACCATTGCTATTGTGGTTGGGATACACCCAGTCTCTCCAAAAGCATAGCCACCGATTGTTTTGCTAGCGTAACTTGGATCAAATTGCGAATAATAAACCGGATAAGATCCAGGTAATGCATAATCCAAACCTCGAGCAGCAATTATACTTATAGAATCTAAAGCACTTCCACTTTTTAAATTTTCTACTTCTGCTTGCGCTGATATCCCAACAATAAGCGACACAAAAAAACTAAATAGCAAGAAAAACTTTTTTTTAAACCTCAAGAACATCTCCCCCTGATTTATCAAAAGTCATAATCATTAAAATACAATGATGTATATTATTATTTTTTAGCCATAAATTAAAAAAAAGCCTTTAAATTTCCCCTTTACTTATATTCTATCAACTAATTAAGTAAAATATCAAATTATTTTCTATCTAATTTGTAATCAAATAAAAATATTTAAACAAATTTTTACTTGCATAACAAAAAACTCGAGATAAAATCATTATCATTTCGAGCTAATGTCACTTAATTCTAAAGGCAATGCCTTCATCTCTCCACCCTAATTCTTTCGTTGCTTTCACAACTTCATTATAGTTGGTGGTAAACATATGTTCTTGGTTTCCACGCTCATTACATATTCTATATACAGGAGTTCCTTCGCCTTGTGCAGTACCTAAACTTAAAACATAAAAGGCAATGCCCTCATCATGCCAACCTTTTATCACCAGGTCATCTCTTTCATTAGAGTTAGCTGTATATAGATGCTCACCGCTACTTTCATCATACACTCGATAAATTGGAACGCCTTTGATTAAAACTTTAAAGGCAACTGTTTCATCACGCCAACCTCTAGACACCAAATCATCTCTTTCATGTGAATTGGTTGTAAACAAGTGACGATCACCGATAGGATTAAAAACTCGAAATACCGGCAGTGCCCCTTCATCGCTAAAAGAGCCTGATACACCATATAAAGAAGTTCCCTCACTTCCCATATTTACCGGATCCAGAGAGCGAGCATCCCAAATCTCCTGAACTAAATGCAAACCTGATACACGATTTGCTAAAGGATCTAAAACATTCGTCATATCATTGTTCAACTCGTAAGCAACAACAGCATGAGAAAACCCGATAGGTGAAATCGGAGGATTACATAAAGCAATCACGGCCCAACCAGAGCTTAACAACTCTC
>JAIRLR010000077.1 GCA_031259195.1 Streptococcaceae bacterium
CTATCTCAACAGAAGTAACCAATCCATTGTCAATCCCATTAAAAGCTTTCTCTAACCCCTTTACCATAGCATTAAAATCCTGAGCCTTCAAAAACTCGAGCAATTCTCTATAGTCATATTGTTTAAAAGCTAAATCCTCAACAGTTTCTTCCATTTCAACATTATCATCAAGAGTAATAAGTTTTTTTGACAATAAAGCACTATCTTTGTTTTCTATTAAAATTTCTCGTCTTTTATTTTGTTTTATTGTATCAAGATGGGCTAATAAATTATCTAAATTACCAAATTCCGAAATTAATTCTGCTGCTGTTTTTGGACCTATACCCGGCACTCCGGGTACATTATCAGAACTGTCGCCCATAAGACTCAACACATCTAATAATTGCTCAGGCGGTACACCCCATTTTTCTTTAACTTTTTCTGCATCTATTATTTCGTTTTTCATTCCGTCAAACATCTTTACTTTATCATCTACAAGTTGCATAAGGTCTTTGTCAGACGAAACTATCATAACCTCAATCCCTTCATTTTCAGCTTTCTTGCTATAGGTTGCTATTAGGTCATCAGCCTCATAGCCAATTTTTTCAAGAGTTTTTATATTTAAGACCTTTACGATATCTCTGACTAATGGAAATTGAGGTTTTAGATCTTCAGGACAGGGCGCTCTGTTGGCCTTATAGTTTTCATATAAATCGTTTCTAAATGTTTTGCAACCGCAATCAAAAACAACTGCGATATGGCTGTATTCAATATCGGTTATAAGTTTTATAAGCATTCTGGTAAAGCCATACAAAGCTCCTACTGGTGTACCGTCACTCCTAGTTAATCCTCTTATAGCAAAAAATGCTCTAAATAGGAAGCTATAACCATCTATCAAAATTAATTTCTTCATGCAATCATAAGTCAATATTGTTAAAATAAATTTTAATCATTTGTTTAGAATTGTCTATAATTTTCTTGACTAATTTATGCCGCGATATTATAATATATACATATATATAAAAAAGGTATGTTATATGACTGAACACATGACTAGACCAATAGGTGGAACTCGAGACGAAGCCGAAGCTAGACTTAGAAGGCAAGACGAGCTAAAGTTGGCTGGATTGTTGCTTGATGAGCTAAAGAAAAAAAGAAAAGCTCTTGAGGAGATGGAGGCTAGAGGTAGGATACAGGCTGAGGAAGAAAGGCAGCGAAGACTTAAAGAAATGGAAGAAATGGGCAGAAGGCTCACTGAAATGCATGCAGCATGGGCAAGATTTGAAGATGTCAATGAGGCAACAAAGCGACAAAATCTTGAAGAGATTGAAGCAATGGGAGAAAGACTTAAAGCTGTAGCACAATTGCAGGAACAAGAACGAGGAGAGCCTCTTGTGGGAGGAGCTGGTGATGATCCTAAACCAGTCTTTACAGGTACTGTAGTAAATCCTATTATAAAAAAATCTGAACCACGAGCTCATCAACAACCTCCACAACAAGGCGCATTTAAAAATGGTCGCATTACAGATGTTGATGAAATTGATATGGCAAGCTATAATGGGGAAGAATGGATTTTAATACAAAGCCACGAAATAAGACCAGATGGGGACGGACATACATTTGTATATCGTTGCCTTGTTAATAATGATTTGAATCAAGAACGCATAGAAGCAAATGAGCAATATGATTTGTTATTAGATAGAAAAGTGAGCGAACTTCAAAGAGATGATATAAGTCCAGAACAGAAAGAAGCCAATGTTAAGGCAATTGAAGAAGAAATGAAGAAACAAGCGAAGAAAATTGCTGATTTAGAAAAAAAAATAGTAGAAGGTGAAGTGGACGATGCCGGCTGTACAATGGAAAGATTAACTGCTGACTTTTGTAGAACAAATCTTACAAATTCAACTAGTATATTGAATCTTACAACAAAAAAATTGAATCAAAGAAACGCACCAAGACTAGCTATGGGTAACGGTTGGAGAATACAGCTTGGCTGTAATAATGATGGAAACTGGGCTGATGGCGATGCTGTTTTCTTGACCCAGCAGGCTGCAAAAATGCAACATAAGTGGACTGGTGAGGAAACTGATGAACAAATTGCCGAGATTGGTAAAGCATATGGATATGAAAACTTACAAAGACATCAAGTATTCAATAATAGATGGGAAGAGATCTTTCAGGATTTGGGTATGGACGAAAATGGTAATCCAAGAACTGATGGCAGAGGGCTTACAGAGCTAAATTTCAACGGCGTTAATATTTTAGAAAGAGTCAGAGAAATAGCTTTTGAAAGGTCTGGACTAAACCGTACTAATCCATTAAGCAGCACAAAAACTGGTCAGACTGATCCATCTCAAACTCAAAGTCATGTAGCAAGACTTGAATTTGGTCATAAACCTGCCATAGAAGGTGACGAAGCTGGTAGAACAGGTAGTGGAACTGTTATTTTATAGTAATTGAAATAGATATTTTAATATTTTTCTTATATAAACTATAGTTGATTAAAATTCCTATTGCACTAAATAAGCCGCTTGCGTAAAAAAACTAAAGGAGATTTAAAATTTTATTCCTTGCACCTTCGTCTTCGACTCGGTGGCAAACTTCGGTCTAACGCTTCGCTGGTGATTTGAAGCAAGCTTCAAATCCCCTAGACCTCGTTTTGCGATAGTGTATAACTTAATACGGTGAGACAATAAAATATTTTAAAACGACGCATATGTTTGCAACGCAAGGTAGGGTTAGTTGGTACAATAGGAAATTTAATTAACTATATAGCTGCACTTAATTAGTATCAATAGATTTGTAAAATTCTACGACTTTTCTGTTAGCTTTTACATTATTTATATTAAAGCTTTCTATGAATAATCCCTCTAACGATTTAACCCTTGATAAAGCTACATAAACTTGACCTGCCGCAAATGCTCCTCCTAAGCTACACTTTATCTTTTCAAGAGTCATTCCTTGAGATTTATGAACAGTTATAGCCCATGCTAGTGTAAGAGGTATTTGTATCATCATAGCTTCAACTTCAACTTGCGCTGTGTTTTCATTAAATTTTTCAACGCACCATTCATCTGGTGTAATTGTAAGTAATGCTCCATTGCTAAATTCAACTACTGGATAACCTTTTTTACTATCAAATGATCTAACTATACCAATTGAACCATTAATTACACCCTCTTTGGCAAATGAGTTTTTTAACATCATCACTTGTGAACCAATTTTTATAGT
>JAIRLR010000171.1 GCA_031259195.1 Streptococcaceae bacterium
TTCGCAATTTTCATGGATCTAGTTTCGCAAGAGGTCTAATAAATAATGGCATAATTAAAAATCTAATTTAAAGGAGTGAGTTGCCATTATTTCAAGGGTGTTTTTAAATGTTCTGCTGGATAATTGCCTCCATTTTCTTCACACTGTCTCCATAGCTATCCTGATTCTTTTGGCAATTTTTTCCAAATCTGCAGCTGTGTATTGATAACTATGATCGCCAAAGTGAATATGAAAGTCATCTTCGCGACTATAGCGTGGAACTAAGTGAATATGTGAATGAAACACCGATTGGTAAGCTAGCTCGCGATTATTATTAATAATGTTTAAGCCTTTCATATTAGGGAAGGCTTTTTCTAAGGTGCGAGCAATTTTAGGCACACATGCAAAAACCTCACTAGCAACCTTTTCTTCGTATTCAAAAACATCACTTACATGCAGCTTAGGTACAAGTAACGTATGACCTTGAGTTGCCTGACTTAAATCCAAAAAAGCATAAACTTTTTCATCTTCATAAACCCGCGCGCTAGGTATCTTTTTCGCGATGATTTTACAAAAAATGCAATTCTCCATCGTTTGAATCTCCTCTTAAATTTTTAATTTTTGTTAAATAAAATTTAGCACAAATCCTATTGGAAATAAAAAAATTTCATAAACTTAATTTAAATAAGGCAAAAAAGAAGATGATTTTAAATTGAATTAAAATTCCTTGTAAGTGAGTCTTGGATTTTAGTTTAATTAAAAAGTTTTTTTCAAAACTTTAACATGCTTTGTTAATCAAGTTTTGCCACGTCAAACGCATGTAAACTACTGCTAAATAATAAATAGGTTGGATAAATCTGTAAATCAAGAGACAAGTTAACATACTCTTAGATTCCTTTTGGTTTTTGTCATGAGTATTTTTCTTTTCTTTAATTGTGAAGTAAATTATTTAGAATTTACTACTTATACAGTTTAGTTTACGATCTCGTTTATCCATTTTTCTTTCAAGCAAACGCAAAATTCGTGTTATTGTAAAAGTCATAACAAAGTAAATTACGGCAATAATCGTAAATGTTTGGAAGTACTGGAAATTTTGTGTAGCAACAGTATTACCTGAAAAATAAAGCTCAACAACCGAAATTACATTTAACACCGAAGTATCTTTTATATTGATGACAAATTCATTTCCAGTTGCAGGTAAAATATTGCGAATGACTTGCGGCAAAACAATTTTCATCATTGTTTGCGAATGTGTCATGCCAAGTGCTTGGGCTGCTTCGAACTGCCCTTTATCAACGGCAAAAATTCCACCGCGAACAATCTCTGACATATAAGCTCCCGTATTAATCGAAACAATAAAAAGAGCAGCAAAAATGCGATCTAGATTTAAATGAAAAGCTTTTGCTGTTCCATAGTAAATGACCATCGCCTGCACAATCATCGGTGTTCCGCGGAAAACTTCAATATAAAAAGATAACAACCATGTTGTGATTTGATCTAAAATATATATCAACTTATTACTAGATTTCGCTTTGGTGCGAAAAACACCAATAGCTAAGCCAATAATCAAACCGACTAAAGTTCCTACCAAAGCAATGAATAATGTCATTCCTGCACCACGAACAAACTGTGGACCGCTATTTTTGGCAATTGTTAGCACTTGCGTAAAGAACGTATCTTTTTCATTTCCTTTATCTATAAGCTGTAGTTTAATCATTTTTTTCATAAGATGATTCTGTTTTTCTTTGATCCAAGTTGTAAGAATTGCATTTACAGTAGCTAAATCAGAGTCCCCTTTACGCATCCCAACAGCAATGGCCGTATCTTCAGGATTAGTTTTAAAACCTTCACCTTCTTTAAAAGTGATCATTTTAAAGGCATGATTTGCGTACTCAGCACTCATGGCCTCAGGCTGCTCTGCCACATAACCATCAATAATCCCTGACTCTACTGCTTGGCGCATTTGCGGAAAATCTCTCATAGCTGTTTGTTTTTTAACACCAGGAATTTGTTTAATAAATGAATAGTTAAATGTTCCTTGTTGAGCAGTAATTTTTGCTCCTTGAAAATCCGAAAGTTTTTTAGCGTCGGTATATCGACCTTTGCTATTAACCACAATAACTAAACTGGATGTGTAGTAACTATTGCTTGAAAAATCCACTTCTTGACGGCGTTCTGCTGTAGGAGTCATCCCTCCAATGATTGCATCAATTTTTCTAGCTTTTAGAGCTGGAACTAAACCGTCCCAAGCTGTTTTGACAATCACTAGTTTGCGATTTAATTTTTTAGCCAGCATTTTTGCAACTTGGACATCATATCCATTAGCATACTGATTTTTGGTGCCTTCGATTGCCACTGCACCATTTTTGTCATCATCCTGAGTCCAGTTAAACGGCGCATATCCCGCTTCCATTCCTATACGAAAAACTGACTCTGCTTGTGTTGTAATGCTAAAAGAGCAGTTTAAAGCAAATAATAGCGAAAAAATAAAGATTAAAACTTGAAAATTAATACGTCGCTTACTCATTCCTATCTCCTCCTGTAATCAAATATAATTGCCCTAAAAAAATTAAAACACCCCTTTTTCTAAAAAAGAGGTGTTAAAATACTATTTTAATAGCACTCCTTCGTTTTCACGAAGACAGTTCAATGGCTCTTAACCACTGCCCCAACTTATAAACTAAGCGTTAGTTTATAAATTTCGGCAAGTTTTCCTAAGCTTGCTTCTACGTGCGCCCACTCCACAAACGTTTTAAAACTTGCGACCTCTATTTTTTATTTATTAGACCTCTTGCGAAACTAGATCCATGAAAATTGCGAACTGCCTTAACGATTGGCAAGCGTTAGCTTGGCAGAGTTTAGGCAGGACGTACCTACTCGGTGCGTTTCTTTTTCCCTGATATTTCGTCAAAAAACCTGTCGGGTTCTTACGAATTTGTTTCAAGCTTTGCTTGATTACAAATCGTTAGAA
>JAIRLR010000037.1 GCA_031259195.1 Streptococcaceae bacterium
CAACATTAATAACTGAAACAACAGTTTGGGTAACTTCTTTAATTTTTTGCTCATACATCGACTCAGTTAATCTCTCAGTTGAAAGATAACTAAAAGTTATAATCGTCGCCGATGATAAACATAACAAAATAATTACAATAAGGCTTATTTTTGATCGCAATGATTTCATTTAATAACATCCCTTCTTGCTTTAAAGATATTAGAAAAGCCAAAGACTAAGCATAAGCATAATAATACCGCGCATAACGCTATAATGCCCTTCCTTGTCCCGATCATAATTATATAACTGAATATAATAGGACCTATCGCTTGTCCTAAATTTTCAAATAAAGAATATACTCCCATGGACTTACTAACACCGTATAACTCCACTTCTTTAAGTTCGGTAAAATAAACATTTTGAGCAGTAAAAGTAAAACTATCCGCAATACCCATAATCACCAGCACTACTAATGCAATCAAAATCGTTGGATTAAAGCTAAATGATGCAAATGCCCCGGCATATAAAGATAAGCCTAATAAAATCGTTTTTACATTGCCAAGTTTTTTTAAAACAAACTTGGCAATGACCGGACCTAAGAAAACAACCCAGATACCGTTTAACAAGAACGCTTGTCCAATCTCAAGCTCTGATAAGCCTTTGTCATCACCAAAAATCGGGAAAAAGTAATGCAAGAAATAGCCACAAGCCAGATACGGAAGCAAAACTCCAATAAAATAAATAAATATTCTTGGTTTAAATAAAAACTTTAAAAAATGAATTGTTTTTGCTTCAGTCTTCGTTTTTTTAGATGCTATATCATCAAAAAAGTAATAGACATAACTTAGAATAATCATCACTATAATAAAGGCAATGTAAAAAACATTTCGATAACCAATCAGATTAGCCAGCGCCGCTCCAACGATTACCCCAGTATTAACACCCATAAAAATGGCCGAGTTATTTAAAATAAAACTACTCTCTCGCTCCTCCTTATCTTTTAGAGAACTAACATAAACATTAACAACAACAAGTCCCAAACCAATACCAAAACCAGAAATGGAGTTAGCGATAATTAACTGCCAAACATTTTTAGATAAACCGCAACTTACTAAACCTAAAGCAAAACTAACCAACGATATATTTAAAATCTTTTTAAAACCAAATCGTTCACTTAACGTGCCACCTACAAAACCTAAACCGATAAATAAAACACCAAAAGTCATCGGCAAAGCAATCGCCACATCTTTGGATATTCCTAAAAATGGTGTATATAACAAAGCCGAATAGTTTGGCATAAACGCTGCCGCCAGATTATTTACAAAGTAAAATGCAAATACCAATGGCTGAACAACTTTGCCTGATATAAACTTCTTTTTAATATTTTCTTGCTTAACTTTCTTCCATTCCTGATAGGTTTCTGAAGAAACAAAGAGTTCTCTCGTTAGTAACATAATCACAACAATCAAACTAATCGTTCCTAAAATAACTTTTCTAACAATTTGCTTATTTTCATATAAATACTCTTCAATACTGGAACCTACTTCAATCAAACCGATAACATTTTCTTTATCATCAAAAATCGGATTAACTACATAAATGTAGCTACCTTCAACCATCTCGCGAATTAACTTAATACCTTTTTTGGTTTGAATAATTTTTTGCTCAGGAGAGCCTTCATACGCCCATTCCCATGGATAATAAGAACCACTAAGACGATTAGTATTTGTACAAGTATAAATGATATCGTTATCAACTTTGTATAAATCAATATAACTACCCTCAACTAAGGTGTTGTCATTTTTAATCACATCAAATATCTGGCCACGAATCTTAGAATATGCCTTTGTTTCATATGATTGCGGTGAATTGATTTTTTCGAATGCATCTTTATCTAAGATATCCGAGGTTAATGTCGCCACCATATTCATTCCTTCTAGAAGCTCGTTTTTATACCGCTCGTTATAGTTATTAATGATCATATTAGAAACAAGAGCTGCGGTAATCGTCACAAAAAACAAGGCCCCAATCTCTAAACGAATGTTCGGATTCTTTTTGAAATAATTACCTGTCGATTTAAGAAATAAAAACAAAACAAACAAGGCTATTAAGGCTAATATCGACAATGAAGCTATAAAAATAAAGCTATACATTCTCAGAGTAGATGGAACTTCCAAAATATCTATTTTTTTTACTTTGCCATTATTCTGATTAAAGTTCACTACTGAGCTATCACCACTTAAAAATAATTGATTTTTATCATTTATCGCTAAATGATAATAAAGAGGCTGATCACTTAATGGTTTATTTTTAGTATTCTCTTGTTTTAAATATTTAACCTCTTTGGATATCGGATTAATATGTAAAAGAGATCGCGATCCAATATCCGTTGCAAAAAGTGTCCCGTCATTTGCAATTACCATATCCCAAGGAAGACTATATATTTTTTTGTTCTTGATTTGCTGTTGATAATCTTTAGCTTGGTAAACAACATCCCAGTGATCATCAAAAAATTGAAGAACATCCCCCACTTTTGAAAGCGCGAACATCTTATCATTTTTAAAAACAAAGGTTCGTAATAGCTTATCTGCATTATTGAAGTTAAAATGTTTAACCTTACGCAACTTTTTAGCTTTTTCATCAACCTTATGCAAAGTAAAGCCTTTTTTTTGCCGTTCAATAATGTATAAATTCCCATTATCATAAGTTAAAGACTGAAAATTTCCCTCATAACGATAAAGATCTTTTTTAGGATATTTATACTCAAAAACAACATCTACAAATTTACCTTTGGTAAACTTTAAAATCCGCTGTTTCTGCACATAAATATCGCTAACTCCATCTAACTCCACATCCAAGATATAGAGGTCATCACTACTTTTTCCATCAACAACTTCACTAGCACTATCAAACCTATCTTCTTTTATACTGTATTCAATCTGGCTATTTCCCGAAGATTTGATAACCTCCTTCTTAGCTTTATTAACGATAAACCTACCATCTTTAGTTGTGACAATGTCATTAATATCCTCTAAAACAAACTGCGAATTTACACCAATAGAGCGAAAATAATAAAATGTAAAAAACATAATAATTGAAAAAAAAACAATTAAACTACCTAAAAAAATAGCCCGTTTGTTAAGTTTCATTTTATAATTCCCTTCAATGTCATATAAAATCTAAAAATACCAACGCATATGCGTAAACCTTTGATTTCCTAATAATTCCTTACCTGTTTCAACAAAATTATGCGATAAATACAACTTCTTAGCTGTAAGATTCGTATCAGCCACATTTAAACCAATACAGTCTTTGTCATACTTTTTAGCTATCTTTGGTAAATATTTAAGCAGCTTCGTACCTATTCCTTTGCCACGCATCCGCTCAAAAACAGCAATCGTATCTAAATACCACTCATCACCAACAGCCTCCTTGGTTTCAAAGCCTTGACGAACTCCAAAATTTTCATAAAGCAACTTATCAAAAATTTCATCAATTTTACCTTCCTGCTCGCTAGTGAACCCAAAAGCAGCGCCCACTACCTCACCATCAAACTCGCCAACAGCAGCCTGCATATAATCATTGCGATATTTCGGATCAGTGAAGCACTGCTCAATTAAAGATCTTAAATTTTCTAAACCGACCTCTTTAATAAAAGGTAAGTCCATTTTATTGATAATCATCATGGACAGCTCACTTAAAATATATCCATCAGCTAGCGTACTTTCTCTAATGTTTAACATACTCCCCCTTATCTAAGCGCACGGTATATTTATTTAACATAAACTCTGGATGAAATCGTCGTTTAAACTCTCGTAAACCTGGAAGTCCCATATCTTCTTCAAAATTTATCCATTTAACTTCTCCTTTAAATTTGGAAAAAAATTGATGATAGAAAAAATGTGTAAGTCCGCGAGCTGATGAATTACTTTTTATAAAATGCTCAATAAGCATTTCTCCTCTTTTCTCAACCATCAAAAAAGAAACAGGAATCTCTTCTTCATAAAAAAGCGCTCCTTCTATTTTGGAAGATTCAATAAATTTTTCCATTTCACAAAAAACTTTAAGCTCATTACCAAAAATTGAAGATTCTTTACGAGAATTCCACCAGTTTCTAAAAATTTTATATGACTCTTCCCAATTATTTTTATTGATTTCAACAATTTTAGTATTCAACTGATTGTGATTTTTATAAGAATTATATGCTTTGCGCAAATTGCCACGAAAGTCTAAAAATTTATTCAAATCATAAACATAATCACTAAAATCGATGTCGTATCTAATGTTCCATTTCATTCCTTTTATATTTTTAAAAATTGGCAATTGAGCTGCTATGACGTATGAAAATTCATTAATACCTAAGAAAGTCAATTCTTTAATAATTGTTTCATTTACATCACCTAAAATCGTATAGCAACGTTTTCCATGAGCATCATCTTGAGCCACTAAAGCTGTTTTTTCATCTAAGTGCGCGCACTTGACATTTAAAAAATTACGATAAGCATATAACAATGGAAAAGATAAATCAGAAATTCCTACATGATAAGTTAATTTAGAAAACCAATCTTTATCACTTATACTTATTTTTTTTAAATTTAAAGTTAAATTTGAAGAAATTTTCATAATTTTATTCACCTACTATTCTTAAGAAAGAAAAAATATTATCTAATTAAATTATATTAAAATTAGATTGATTTTTCAAGGATAATTTTAATATTTTTTTTATTTTTCTTTAATAATAACTGAAATAAAATTAATGAAAAGAGCTTATTTAAAATTTTATTTACTGTTCTTTTATAAAGATAACCTTTATTAATTACGCCATTTGCCGTTTTGCAAGCTCATAGAATAAGCCATGTTGTTCCATCAACTCATCATAATTTCCGCTTTCAACAATATGACCCTTCTCTAAAACTAAGATACGATCACAGTCTTGAATGGTACTTAAACGGTGAGCAATGACAATTCTCGTTGCATTAAGTTTATTTAAGCTATCAGTTACCATTTTCTGCGTTGTATTATCAAGTGCGGAAGTAGCTTCATCAAAGAAAAGAATACTTGGCTTTCCAATGATGGCCCGTGCAATCAAAATCCTCTGTTGCTGACCACCAGAGATCGCACCACCCATCTCTGAAAGCACTGTATGCATCCCCATTGGCATATGTTTAATATCTTCTGCTAAGCCAACATCTTCTGACACTCTCTCAGCATCCTTCATTGTTGCATAAGGAGCCGTAATTGTCATATTTTCAAAGATTGAGCCACCAATTAACTTACCATCTTGTAAGACCACGCCAAAGCGTTTACGTAACTCACGTTTATCCATCCCATCGATATCTTTGCCATCATAGTAAATCTTGCCAGAATTCGGCGCTTCAAAGCCAAGCAACAACTTTAGCAAAGTTGACTTGCCAGAACCTGATCCACCAACAATTCCGATATATTCGCCTTTTTTAATATGAACTGACAAGTCTTTTAAAATAAGATCTTCATCTGGATCATAAGAAAAATCAATATTTGTAATTTCAATATCTCCAGATAACTCACCAGGCAACTCCGCATCATCAGAATACTCAGACGCTGCTTCAAAAATTGGTTTTATACGTTCTAAAATTGGTTTAACAACATTTAAAGTGAAAACAGAAGTCGCAACTGCTGTCATAGCTGCTGAAAAAGCACCAAACGCTGCTAAAAAGGCACTGAATTCACCCACTGATAAACCTAACTTGCCATTAATCATTTGATAGTAGAAAAGAATGGAAAAACCATTTGTAACAAAAAGTGAAAGAACTTTTGCTACAGATTCTAATCTCCCATTATGTAAAGAAATAGTTTTTGATGCCACATAAGGCTTAAGATATTCATACATCGCATGCTCTTCAACACCGGCACCACGAACTTTTTCAATCCCTACCAAAAATTGATACATCTTAGAGTTGGCATCAGAACTGAATTGAATCAAGTCATTTTGATATTTTGTCTGAACAAAAGCAATCCCAATGATGACAATCAGAATTACTACTAATAAAGCAACGCCAACTACCGCTAAACTACTAGCATAATTAAACATCTGGAAAACATACATAATCGAAAATAACGCCGAAACAATTGTTTTAAGTCCGGTACTGGAAAAAATTTTAAAGAACCCTTGCAACTGCAAAATCCGCTCAGCCAAATCCGCTGCTTTATAGTTTCTAAAAAAGCTTGACGGCAGATTAAACAAACGCTCACACGTTGCCGCAAAAACAGCATTTTCCATATTGGAAATACCAATAGCCGATGTTAAGTTTTTAACAATCGTAAATGATAAATTCCCCAAGTTACAAGCAATTAAAACCATCCCAATTTGCAATATTCCCGTTGATAAACTCATCGGAATATATTTATCATAAATTTGTTGGTTTAGCATTGGCAACAAAATTCCAATAAATGTTCCTAAGAAGGCTAGCAAGATAAAGCGAAAGCCTTCTCCGCCTGTAATTTCTTTCATGGCAAAGCCAAACATTTTTTTTATCGTAATTTTCTTATTTGGAAAAGGTTTATAAATAGATTGTGCTTGTGGTTTAAGCAATCTAGCATATGCTTCATCTACCGTTACCGTTTCATGCGTTGAAGGATTATAGGCAATATAACCTTTATGCTTAGGCAACAAGGCCACAGCTTTATTACCTTTTTCCAAAAAAGCAACTAATGGCCCAGAGTTATGCTTATACCAACCTGGTGTTAAAATTACTTCCCTGGTAACAAAGTGAGAAATCCGAGCAACATCCTGAAACTTAAAACGACGACCATTAGAAGCAACGATTTTATTAAAAGAAGCAATCGTGATCCCTTTTTTACCACAAATATAAGCCGTTGCATCATAAATATGATTTCCCGACTCAGGAATTTCTTGCTTAAAAGCACCCCGATTGAAAACAGAATAAATCAAACGCAAGTTCCGCTGATTTGTCTCTTCACTTTCAACTGAAGAGGCAAAGATAAAATTCTCTTCTTTAACAATATTTCTTTGATACTCTTCTAAAAGAATCTGCGCAAAGTCTTCTTCCCCAAAGTTGGTAATCATGGCCCGATTAACAAAATCATCGGCAATTTCTTTGGTCATTGTTTGCGGCTCTTCCTTTAAATCTGCAGTATCTAAGGCCACAAAACAAAACAGCCATTCTTCATTCCCTTGTTTTTGATAAAAACCTGGCAAGCGCTCACCAACTTGCGCCTCATGCAGTAAATATCTGCGTCCCATTGCACCTTTTAAAATAGGAACAATATAAACCAAAACAGAGCCGCTCTTTACAACATAAGTGCTATTTGAATCTTTAGTATAGTAAAGTTTTCCACCGTGCAGATGGATAGATGTATTCTCTGACAATATTAAACGCCTCCTTTTATGAGCAAGTGACCTTCCCTTACGTATTCTGAATCAAACGTTGATAATGACCTGGCAATTGCGCCAACTCTTCATGACTTCCACGTTGAACGATCTTACCGTATTCCATCACAATAATCTCATCACTATCCCGAATGGCAGATAATCTATGTGCAACGATAATACATGTACATCCGCGACGTTTGATATTATCAATAATTTTCTTCTCCACCAGCGGATCCAGCGCACTTGTTGCCTCATCCATAATTAAAACGGTCGGATTTGTTGCTAAAGCACGCGCAATTTCCAAACGCTGACGCTGACCACCGGAAAGGTTCGCTCCACCTTCAGATAATTCATAATCATAAGCTCCAGGCTTTTGCGTAATAATATCGTGAATACAAGCATCTTTAGCCGCTTGCACCATATCGACTTCCATAATATGTTTATTCCACATGGTTAAATTTTCACGAACCGTGCCCGCAAAAATTTGGACACTTTGATTCACCACTGATACACTGGCATGAAAGATTTCTGGTGGAATATTTTTTACAGCATGACCATCAAACTTAATGCTGCCCCCCCACTCGTGATAAAGACCACTGATGACTTTGGCAACCGTGGACTTACCAGAACCAGAAGCTCCCACAAAAGCAATTGAGCTGCCTATCGGCAAATCAAAAGAAAAGTCATCAATTAATGGTGGTTCTAAAATCGAGTAACCAAAACTTACCTTATCTAGAACAACATGACCTGATAGTTTCGTTTCAATCTTATCTTTTTTAACTTCTTCATTGTAAGCTTCGTCTTTTTCATAGTTTAGGATATCTTCCACCCGCGCCATATCGGTTTTGGTTGTTTGAATCTTTTGCGTAAAGCCAGAAAGTGCATTGATCGGCGTAACAAAACTTCCAAGCAAGCTCGTATAAGCAATCAACTGACCCACAGATAAATCACCACGAACAACAAAGATTCCACCAAACATTAGTACCAAGACTTGCGTTACACCTTGTGAAATTTCTGGAATACCATTTAAAATCTCTTGCGTGCGACTCATCTCTTGACCCTTAGTTAACGCTTTACTGTAATAACCAAGAATCCGACCAACATAATCATTTTCCACTCCGGAAGCTTTCAATGAATTCATAATCGAAATCCCTGTATAAAAAATACCACTCATCTTACCAGTATCTTGTTGCACCTTTTTAGATAAATCAGCAATCTTTTGTGAAGACCAACGCATCAAGAAAATATTTAAAACAGCACCAATCACCCCTATCAATGTTAACGGAATGCTATAGATTAGAAGTAAAACTAAGTAGAATAGAGAAATGAAAATATTTAAACCAGTTTCTGCTAAGTCTCCAGCCATAAATACGCTTACATTATTGTTATTATCTACCCGCTTTGCTAAGTCCCCAGGAGCTCTTTGAGAGAAAAAAGCAATTGGTAAACGCAGTAAATGGGTAATAAATTTTTGCGCAGACAATAAAGCTAATTTATTTTGAAACTTCATCAACAAAATGCTTTTCATATAAGTTAAGCCCATCTGAAAAGCTACCGCGCACGTCAAAACGCCTAGAAACTGCATAAACCACGCCGTATTTTGACCGATTAAGATATCATCGATAAACACTTTCGAGCAAATCGGAATAATTAACCCTGGAACAATTAACAGCAAACCAATAACTACTAAAGATAAAACGGAAGTTGACTGGCCTTGTAAACGCAATTTCACAAAATCAAGCATACTGCGATTTTGTTTTTCTTTAACAAAGTCATCCGCTTTTTGCATTTCCAAGACAATTCCAGTATAGCCCTCATCAAGCTCTTCTTTTGTTAGTTTACGTTTTCCTTGGGCCGGATCATTTAAATAATAGTAATCTCCACGTTTGCCTTCATAAACTACAAAATGATTAAAGTTCCAGTGAATAATCGCTGGAGTTTTTACTTCTTCAATTAATTTTTTTAAACTATAACTATACCCTTTAGGATCTAGTCCCATTTTTTTAGCTGCTTTGACAATATTACTAGCTTTAACACCATCACGAGAAACTCCTGTTTCCATTCGAAGTTCTTCAAGTGGAACATCTTTACCATAATAACTTAGGATCATCGCTAAAGAAGCCGCACCACACTCCGTTGCTTCCATCTGGAAAACCGTTGGCGTCTTTACACGATGAATATTTTTATGAACTGTTTTTTTCTCTTCCATATTTTCACCTACTCAACGCCAAATTTTGATTTGATATTTGGAATTAACATACTAATCGGAGCTTTCTTTGCTACAACAATATCTGCTGTAACTGGTGTTCCTCCTTCAGGTTTTACATCGTTGCCTTGCTTAGTTGACCACTTGTAACCACTAACTGAGCTGCTATCTTTTTCTAACTCACATCTAACTTCCACAACCGGACCAGCAGCACTAAACAACTTTGCCAAACTTTCGTCTCCAAGAGTTGAAACCATATCCGCCGAACTTGTTACAGAATCGCCAACATAATCAACTTTTGCTTCCATATGTCCGTACTCTTCTTTTGGAAAGGCTGAAACGTAGATATTTACTGCCATTCCTTCTTTAATCATCTTAGCTACTTGAATGCCAACATAACTTGTTACATAGGCCTGATTTTTTGCTTCTTTAATCCGCGCGACCATCGTTCCTTTACCAACAGGTGTCCCATTTGTTACAACTATTGAGTAAACGGTCCCACTTGTGTTGGCAACAATGTTATTACCACCAGCAACTTCAAATAATACTTTTCCCTTTCTTACTTTGTCTCCGGATTTAACCAACGCTTTTTCCACAATTCCCTGAGACATCGAGTGAACAGACTGCAAATCACCAACATTCATATAAATTCCCGAAGCAGTCTCTGTCTTGGGGACAGTACTAACAACAGACCAAATAACGGTTGCCACTACAATCAAACCCGCACCAATAAGCGTTAACCACGTCATTGGTGAAGCTACAACAACTAACTTATCAAGCTGCTCTGGGGAACTTAATTTGTCTAATGATTTTTGTCGAAATATTGCCATGATACCATCTCCTTTTTAATCAATTTAACTGACTATCTTATTCAATCGTTAAAATACCTGCAAAACCACTAATCTCAAAGATCTCCATCACTTCATCACTTACATTTGTTAAAACTTGACCACCAGAGCCTGCACGCAATTTCTTTTCCATCTTCAAAAAGAAACGCAGTCCTGCACTTGAGATATACTCAATATCTTTTAGATTTACGACAACATTTTCATCTCCTTTTAAAGTCTCTTCAATAAAGTTAAGCTGAGGCGCTGTTGTTGTATCAATCCGTCCACTTAAGGTAACAGCTACATCTTTTCCATTTTTTTCTTTATCAATATTCAACATAAATTTACTCCTCTTCTTTAAAATTTTTTATTTATATTTAACAGCTATTAATAACCGTAGACTCTGCAAATAAAAATAATATAACACAAATAAATTAAGCTGTTTGTAGTTTATCAAAAAAGATATTAAAAAGGAAAAATAACGACTTGGGATTTTTTAGAAATAAAAAAAGACTTATTAATTGTATGAAAAACAAAAAATCAAGCCTTTTAGTTTATGCATATAAGTTTCAATATTTTAACCATCCTCACTAGTTAGAAACGCGAATACATCTAAGAACCTGTCCAATATCTCATCTTTTTATAAAAATAGCTAAAAAAGCCAGCACCACCATCTGCTTACCAGTAGAAAGCTTA
>JAIRLR010000145.1 GCA_031259195.1 Streptococcaceae bacterium
TCAGGAAAAAAGAAACGCACCGAGTAGGTACGTCCTGCCTAAACTCTGTCAAGCTAACACTTGCCAATCGTTAAGGCAGTTCGCAATTTTCATGGATCTAGTTTCGCAAGAGGTCTAATTATATTGACTTAAATCCACAATGAAATATTGCAGATACGGATTTTCTTGAATTTGAAGTACCGTTTTTTCATCAGAATAACCATACTCTTGTTGAATTATTAGTTTTAAAATTCTTGGCATATTGGGCTTCAAGTTCTTACCAGAAAATTAAATCTGCTTTTGTTATCCAACGATTGTTGGGATTCATCTAGTCCAAAACAGCTGATCAAAATCTTTAAATGTATTTGTGAATAAGTTGGCGAGTTTATATAAATTTAACCTCCAATTTATAAAAAAGTTTAAAGGTTTTGTACGATTTGGAATATTTTTCTTGCACTTATTATAACAAAAAATATATGATTTGCCTGATTTTAATGCATCTTTGGATTATTCAGGAGACATGAATTAAATTATTCTTTAAGTAAAGTTTTTCGCGATGCATTAATTCGTCCTTTATCATCGATTTCAGTTATTTTAACTAAGATCTCTTCTCCTAATTTCACCACATCTTCTGCTTTTTTAACATGTTCATTTGCTAGTTGGGAAATGTGAACTAAGCCGTCTTTACCGGGCAGAAGATTAACAAAGACACCAAATTTTTCAATTCGAACAACCTTGCCAAGATAAGTTTCGCCAACTTTAACTTCACGTACAATGTCTTCAATAATTTTGCGTGCTTTAGCAATTTTTTCAGTATCATGATGGTAAATAGAAACAAGTCCTTCGTCTGTGATATCGATTTTAACACCTGTTTCATCGATGATTTTATCGATTGTTTCGCCGCCCTTGCCGATGACTTCTCTAATTTTTTTAATATCGATTGAAAGTGTGTCAATTTTTGGTGCATATTTTGAAATCTCATTACGTGGTTTATCAATCGCGGAAGTTAGAACTTCAAGAATCTCAAAACGTGCTTTTTTAGCTTGAGTCAGAGCTTCTGTTAAAATCTGCTCAGTAATCCCTTCGATTTTAATATCCATTTGTAAAGCAGTAATGCCCTTAGATGTTCCGGCAACTTTAAAGTCCATATCACCAAAATGATCTTCCAATCCTTGGATATCGGTTAAAATCGTATAATTTTCACCATCAGAAATTAGCCCCATCGCAATGCCGGCAACGGGTGCTTTAATCGGCACACCGCCAGCCATTAAAGCTAAAGTGCCGGCTGAAATAGAAGCTTGCGAAGAAGAGCCATTGGACTCTAAAACGTCCGCAATCAAACGAATTGCATAGGGAAACTCTTCTATAGAAGGCAGTACTTGCTCTAAAGCACGCTCGCCTAGAGCGCCATGTCCGATCTCTCTGCGAGTAGGCGGTCTAACTCGTCCTGCTTCACCGACAGAATAGTTCGGGAAATTATAATGATGCAAGAAACGTTTTCTATGAGTTTTATCTAAGCCATCGATTAATTGGGCTTCCGACATTGGTGCAAGTGTTAATGCTGATAGCGCCTGCGTTTGTCCACGGGTAAATAAACCTGATCCATGCGCGCGTGGTAAAAAGTCAATTTCTGCTGCGAGTGGCCGAATTTCATCAACTTTGCGCCCATCAGGCCGCACTTTATCTTCAGTGATTAAACGACGAACCTCTGTATGCTCCATTATTTCTAAAATTTCATGAATATGACGTATTTTTTGTTCAAAGTCTTCGTCTTCTGCCAAATTTTCTTCATATGTTGCAATGACTTCGTCTTTAACAGCTTGTGTTGCCGCTTCGCGTGCTAGTTTTTCCTCTGTCTGAACCGCTGCAGCTAGCTTTGTGTAATACTCATCAAATAACTTTTGTTTTAACTCTTCATCTACAATTAACAATGGAATATCTACTTTTTCTTTGCCGATCACAGCAACTATTTCCTCTTGGAAAGCGACCAGTTTTTTAACAGCTTGATGACCAAAGAGCAACGCTTTTAGCATTTCTTCTTCCATAAGCTCTTTAGCACCTGACTCCACCATGTTGATAGCTTGCTTAGTGCCTGCAACAGATAAATCAAGGCTTGATTTTAAACTTTGTTTTTGGGTAGGATTTAAAATGTACTCCCCATTTATATAGCCAACCTCAACACCGGCAATCGCAGCCTTAAAAGGAATATCAGAAATAGCTAACGCTAAAGAAGAACCAAACATGGCTGCAAACTTAGGACTAGCATCTTCATCATAAGACATGACGGTATTGGTAATTTGCACTTCATTACGAAAACCTTCGGCAAACATGGGGCGGATCGGACGATCAATCAAACGAGCGGTTAAAATTGCATCAGTTGAAGGGCGGCCTTCACGCTTGTTAAAACCTCCGGGAAACTTACCAGCAGCATACATTTTTTCTTCATAATTAATCGTTAGTGGAAAAAAGTCTCCATCAATAGGCTTCTTGCCCATTACGGCTGCGGACAAGACGACCGTATCAGCATAGCGCACCAAAACTGCACCATTAGCTTGTTTAGCCACTTGCCCAATCTCTACTTGGAGCAGGCGAGTTGCAAAAGTAGTTTGAAACACTTGTTTTTCAGACATAAATATCTTTCTCCTTTTAATAAGTATAATAAACTCGTGCTCAACTACTAAGAACCTGTTAACGATCTCCGTAATTGTGACTTTTCTGGTAATTTTTTGCCTTTCTTCGTCAAAAGACCTGTCGGGCAGGGCGACAGCATTTACTTTCCGCTTGTTTCGCGTACCTTATACTTGGTACTTACTTTTCTCTATACACAACGAAACTTTGTTCCAAAAGTAAAAACCTCAAT